>RFJS01000559.1 GCA_003694825.1 Verrucomicrobiota bacterium
AAGGAGGCGGTCGATGCGGTCAGCATCGTCGCCCCCGATCCCGCGCACGCGCCGCTGTCGATCCGCTGTCTCGAGGCCGGAAAGCATGTGCTCTGCGAGAAACCGCTCGCGCTGAATCATGCCGAAGCTGAGCGCATGGTCGCCGCGGCCCGCCGGGCGGGGACCATCACGATGGTCAACTTTTCCTACCGCAACGGTGCGGCCATTCATCTCGCCGCCACTCTCGTGGCCGCCGGACGGCTCGGCGAGCTGCGGCACATCGAGGCGAGCTACCTGCAGAGCTGGCTCGTGTGCAAGCTGTGGGGGGACTGGCGTACGGAGCCCGGCTGGCTCTGGCGCCTCTCGAAGGGGCACGGCAGCCAGGGTGTGCTCGGAGACATCGGGGTGCACATCCTCGACTTTGCGACCTATCCGGCCGGACCGATCAAACGGGTTTTCTGCCGCTTGAAGACCTTTCCCAAGATTCCCGGCGACCGCGTCGGGGACTACCAGCTCGATGCGAACGATTCGGCGGTCATGAATGTCGAGTTTGAGAACGGAGCGATCGGGACGATTCACACGACGCGCTGGGCGACGGGGCATATCAACCGCCTTTACCTCAAGCTGTCGGGAACGAAGGGATCGCTCGAAATCGACACGGAACGCTCGGATGCGGTCTGCCGCGTCTGTCTCGGGGACGACGTCGAGACAGCCCGTTGGCGCGAGCGGCAGGCGCCGGCGGTGCCGTCGAACTACGCCCGGTTCATCCGCGCCATTCAGACGGGAGAGCCGTGCGAGCCCGACTTTGAGCGGGGCGCCGAGATCCAGCGCATCATCGATGCCTGTTTCGCCTCCGCCGAGGCCGACAGACCGGTGGCGTTGTAGCCGCCCGCCGGGCTCGGGAGCGGCGCCGGCGGCGCCTCCGTCGGTTCGGCCCGGTCAGAAGGGGCGTGCCCGCTGGCAGAGCTGCAGGGGGACGCCCCAGGGATCGCGCAGCATGATGAGCAGCGAGCCGTCGGGGAGGGCTTCCTCGACCACGAGGGTGGCGCCGGCGGCCTGGAGGCGGGCCGAGTCGGCCCGGGCATCGGCCGAGACGACCGCGGCGTGGAAGCTCAGCGGGTGCATGGCGGGGAAATCTTGGGTCAGCCCGGCCGGATTGCGGTAGATCTCCACGACAACCCGGCCGGTCTCGTCGGCGAGAAAATGCACCTCGCGTTCGTCGCCGCTGCTGCGGACGATCTGAAAGCCGAGGTGCTCGACATACCAGCGGGCCATTTCGGCCGGCTGTGGAACATTGAGGGCGTAGTGTTCGAACTTCATCGGGTTTTTCGGCTTGTCGGGAAAATCCGGATGCACGCGCCGCGCCCCGGTCAGCGGGTCAGCCGCACGTAGTGGGATTCGGTGAACGTGCCGGTGGGAATGGCGCCGATGTTGCGGGCATCGCGGTAGCGGCGCCCCTTGAAGGCGCAGCGCCAGATGTGGTCGAGATAGCGCTTGATGATGTAGAGGCGCGAGGGCGGCGGCGGGATGGGATCGGCCGGAGCGCCGGTGGCCAGCGGGTCGAGCCGCAGCGTGCGCGGGAAGATCTCGTAGCGGGTGAAGCCGGCCTGGCGGGCGGCGGCGATGATCCGCTCCGGCGGCATGCTGCGCTCGGTCACGCCGAAACGGGCGGCGAAGGCGCGCGCTTCAGCGGATTCCTCGTGGCCGGCGCCGGGCTCGACGGTGAGGCAGACGCCGCCGGGCTTGAGGGCGCGAAAGACGGCGAGCAGCGCGGCGACCTCGTCTTCGGCATGGTGGAGGCAGTCGTAGAAGACGGCGGCGTCGAATGCTTCCCGGAAGTCCATCGACTCGTAGTCCTGCACGACGAACTCCACGCCGCTGATCCGCTCCTCCGCGCATTTGCGCCGGGCCCTCTCGATCATGCCGGGGGCGATGTCCTGGCCGACCACTGTGTAGCCGCGCCGTGCATACAACAGGCTCGTCCATCCCGGGCCGACGCCGAGGTCGAGAAGCCGCGCCGGGGGCGGCGGAAGCAGATCGAGGATACAGCCGACATCGCGCAGGTAGCGGCCGCAGCCGGCGTCGGAGAAGGGTTTGCCGTAGGCGTGGGCGCGGCCCTCGTCGCCGAGGGCGTCGGGCAGGTCGATTTCACCTTGTTTGGGCATGCATGCGGCGGATTCTCGCCGAGGGGCGCTGCCCGGGGCAAGGCTGCAGGTCGGCCTCGGGGCGCGGTGGCCGCTCCGCGCTCAGCGCAGATAGGTGAGCAGGGCGGCGCCGCCGACGGCAAGCGAGGCCCCGAGAAAATAGTGGCCGCGCGGAATCGCTTCACCGAAGCGCCATGCGATGGGGGCGGTGAGCAGGGGAGCGGCCGCCACGATCGGCTGGACGATGCCGGCCGGCGTGGTGCTGAGGGCCCACTGAAAGCATGCCACGCCAAGGACGGGCCCGGCCATGGTGTTGGCGAGCACCCAGGGCCAGGCTTTGGCGCGGCGATCGGCACGCAGGGGGACGTGAAGCGCCCGGGCCTGCCGATGGGCGACGAACAGGGCGAGGCCGGCGACGAGCAAGCCGGCGAGGGCGCGCTCGAATGCCGCGGTGCCGGGGTCGACGGTGCCCCCCAGATCCCGGGCTGCGGCGAACGCCCGCCTCGAGAGAACCGCGCCGAGGCCCTGGCCGACGGCGGAGAGGCCGGCACACCCGGCCCCCAGCAGCAGGGTGCGGCGCGAAACCGCCGGCAGGGCGCGCGGAGCCAGGCCGATGGCGACGCCCGCCACGACGGCGAGCACGCAGGCGAGCTGGGCCGGCGTCAGCGTGGTGCCGAGCCAGAGTCGCTCGACGATCAGGGCGACGATTCCCGATCCAGTCTGCACGATGAGCATCGACAGGTTGGAGCCCGCGCGCGGCAGTGCCTGAAACATCATCAGCCCGCCGAGGCCGAAACCGGCAAGGCCGCTGAGGAAAAACCACTCGAAGGCGAGACCTGCGCCGCGGCCGAACCACCAGGTCCAGAGCCCCAGAAGTCCGGCCGCGAGCAGGAGCCGACAAAAATTGGCCAGGGTCGCCCCGAGCGCGAGGGCGGCCCGGCGGGCGAAGACCGCGGTGGCGGCGAAGAGCACGGTGGTGAGCAGCGCGGCGATCATTGCGGGTGGGCTGGTCCTGAAGGCGGGGAGCGGGCGTCACCAGCGCCACTCGAGGCCGACCTGCCAGCGGCGCGGGCTGCCCGGCAGGAAGATCGTCGTCGCGGCGGGATTGCGGGCGATGTCGAGCACGCCGGCGGTCGAGGCGATGTAGGCCTCGTCGAAGAGATTGGTCACTTCCGCATAGAGGGTCCAGCCGCGGGGATCGCGCCAGCCGCAGCGGGCGTTGATGATGAGATGGCCGTCATAGCCGAGGCGGTTGGCGTGGTCGGCCCACGTGGTGCCGCCGATCCAGGCGGCGGCCAGGGCGGCGAATGGCCCTTGGCGATCGGCGAACTGAAGCTCGGCCGAGCCGGCGTGGCGGGGCAGGCCGGCGAGGTGGTTGTCGCCGAAGACGGGGTCGGCGTCGAAGGTGGCTTCGCTCCAGGTGTGGGTCAGGATCAGGTCGAGCGTCTGGTGGGCCTGGAGCAGGCGCCAGCGCAGGGCGGATTCGATGCCGCGATGCGTGGTCGGGCCGGCATTGCGGGTGCCGAGCGGCGTGCCGGTCGCGTCGGCGAGGCGGAGCAGCTCGTCGCGCCAGTGCGCGTGGTAAAAGGTCACCTCGTAGCGGAGGGTTTCGGTGCCGCCGCGTATGCCGATTTCGGTGGTGGAGGCCCGTTGGGCTTCGAGCGGGTTGAAGGCGAGCCCGAGGTTTGGCGGGCGGCCGGTGCGCGGGAGCAGGTCGTCGAAGGTCGGCGGCTCGAAGGCGCGGGACCAGCCGGCGAACAGAGCGAGAGCACGGGTGGGCGTCCAGGTGAGTTGGATGCGCGGCGCGAGCAGCGCGGCGTCCACCGAGCCCGAAGGCGTGGCGGGTGGGGCTCCGGTGGCTGGCCGGGCCCGCCGCTCGTAGCACGAGGCGCTGAGTCCGCCCTGAAGCGTGAGCGTGTCGTGGAGGCGGATGGAGTCTTCGCACCAGAAGGTCAGGTGGTTGGCGTAGAGTCTCAGGTCGGCGAATACGGGGCCGTCGCTGCCGTTGATGTTGGCGCGGCGGGTGAGGTGGCGGTTGCCGGCCGCGATGGCGAAGCCTCCCCGCACTTCATGGGCGGCGATGTGGTGGCGGGCTTCGAGCAGCAGATGCAGGTCGTCGCTGTCGGAAGCGCTGGTGCCGTTGGCGCGGAGCTGGCGGAAGTCGTCCCGGGTTTGCTGCAGGCCGAGGGCGGCGCGCAAGGCGGTGTCGGCCTGCTGCCAGCCGGCCTCGAGGGTGAGGCGCAACACCTCGGTTTCGCGGTGGGGACGGTCGGCTGCGACGATGGGAAGGATGCTCTCCGGGGCGTGAAGGGCCGTCTCGCGATCGAGGGGACCGGGGACGTCGAGACGCGGATTGGCTGCGTAGAGGGCGAAGCCCAGTTCGAGCGCGTCG
>RFJS01000560.1 GCA_003694825.1 Verrucomicrobiota bacterium
CATCGGCTCCCGCGAAACGGTCGTCAACTACTCCATGCCGCTCGGCCTGCACCATATCATGGCCGCGGGACACCACTACGGCCCCGGTCCCTGGGTGACGCTCTCGCGTCCCGACTGGTCATCGCCCTACTATCACCAGGCCGATGCCATCGGGCTCGGCGCCGACCGGGGCCCCGACGGCTCCAACGCCCTCGCCGACTACGCCCCGGAGATCGCCGCCCGTTGGGGCGATCCCGCGACCTGTCCGGAGGATCTGCTCTTGTGGTTCCACCACGTGCCGTGGGATCACCGCATGCGCTCCGGGCGCACTCTCTGGGACGAACTCGCCCTGCGCTACCAGCAGGGCGTCGACGAGGTCCGCGCGATGCGCCAGACGTGGGACGCCCTCGCCCCCTTCATCGATGCCGAACGTCACGACAACGTCCGCCAACGGCTCGCCCGACAGGAACGCGATGCCTGCGAATGGCGCGATGCCTGCCTGCTCTACTTCCAGCAATTCTCGCAGCGCCCGCTCCCGGCCGGCGTCGAACCGCCCGCGCACCCACTCGACCACTATATCAACCACCGCCTGCGCCACGTGCCCGGGGATCCCGCCGACTCCTGATCCGCCTCTCTCCGCCGCACCGCCGCCTGCCGCGCGGCAGCCCGTCCTACCCTGCCGCCTCCACCGCCATCATCGCCGCCCGGAGGAAGCCCATCGCAAACGCCATCCCCGCGTGCCACGGGGCGCCACACGTCATCTGCGGCGCGTGATCCGGCACGATCACGCCCGTGAATCCGTTGTCCCGCAGGATCCGCAAGACGCGAAAGACATCCACATCGCCTTCGTCGATAAAGGTCTCCTTGTAGTGCGGCACCTTGCCCCGGACATTGCGCAGGTGCACATAGCCGATGCGGCCCTGCCGGGCATAGGTCTCCGTCGCCTCATAGACATCGCCTTCGCTCATCTCCGCGAGCGAACCGACACAGAACTCCAGCCGGTTCGCCGGGCTCGGATGCAGATCGATGACTCTCTGGTAGAGGATCGGCTGATACACCAGGCGCGGCTGACCCCGCACCGTCGGCAGCGGCGGATCATCCGGGTGCAGGGCGAGGATGACGCCGGCCTCTTCGGCCACCGGAAGCACATCTGCGAGAAACCGCCGCAACCGGTCCCACAATTGTTCCGGAGTCGCCGGCGCCTCCGGTTCATCCGGCGCGCCCGGATCGTAAACCATATTCCACACCATCCCCCGGGGCATGGGCTTGTCATACGGCCCCTCCATCCCGACCGATTCCGCCCCGCCCCGGGCATAGGCCCCCCGGGTGCGGCCCGCCACCCCCGCAATGGAAAAGTTGTATCCAATGATCGGAATGCCGGCAGCACCGACGTTGCGGATGATCTGCCGGATCTTCGCGACCTGTTCATCGCGCCGCAGACCGTCCAGGAGGATGTCATGCCAGTGCGCGGGATCGAAATTCTCGATCGCCTCGAGCACCATCCCCGCCGCCTCAACATCGCGGCGCAGAGCGACCAGCTCGTCCACCGTCCACAACCGGTACGGATCCCCCGCCAGCCCCCAACCACGGTCGGTCCCCGTCGGCTGGTCCCCGCCGCCGCCTCCGCCGCGAAAGTAATCGACGAGGTGCGCGACGAGGTGCGTCGCTCCCGCCTGATGGGCGAACGCGAAGTTCTCCGGCGTGAGCATGTGCCGGTAGAGGCCGAACCCGAGTTTCATCGGCCCCATGCTGATCCGCCTCTTTTCACCCGCCAAGCCGATCCTCCCGTATTCAAGCGTTTGAACATCTTTGCACCCGCCAACGCCCGGCCCCGTTCTCCACAATCCCGCTCCCGCAAACTTCGAAACACCGATTCTTCCTGCCCCATGACCAGGCCCGATCTCCCCTTTCTCCTCCGGCGGAAGCCGGCTCGCGCCCGCGCCGCCAGCCTTGCCCTCCTCGCCCTCCTCGCCTTGCCTCGAGTGACCGCCGTGGACTCACCCGTCCCCGCCCCCGCCGCTTCGTTTCAAACATTCACCTACGCCGGCCACGACGCCGTCTTCGAGCCCCCCCTCGCTCCCGGCCATTTCCGCAACCCCATCCTCACCGGTTTCAACCCCGACCCGAGCATCTGCCGCGTCGGCGAGGATTACTACCTCACGACCTCGACCTTCGCCTGGTTTCCCGGACTGCCCATCTACCATAGCCGCGACCTGGTCAACTGGCGCCTGATCGGCCATGCCATCGACCGCCCCCGCCAGCTCGACTACACCGGCCTCACCGTTTCCCGCGGCCTCTTTGCCCCGGCCATCACCCACCATGACGGCATTTTCTACATCACCTGCACCATGGTCGGCGGTGGCGGCAATTTCGTCATCACCGCCACCGATCCGGCAGGCCCGTGGTCCGACCCCGTCTGGCTCGATGCCGGCGGGATCGACCCCTCTCTTTTCTTCGACGACGACGGCCGCGCCTGGCTCGTCAACAACGACGAACCGCCCGAACCGCCGCGCTA
>RFJS01000561.1 GCA_003694825.1 Verrucomicrobiota bacterium
GCGAGCACCGTGCAGGCCACCGCCCAGAGCCAGTTGCTGCGCCCGCGCGCCGGCTCGAAGGACGGTTCGGTTTTCTTTGAACTGGCTGTCTTCTTGCGCTTCGCCATTTCAGTGGGCCTCTACCTGAACCATTTTGGGGAGGCGATGACAAATCTGCGCCCGGTCTTCCTTGCGAGAGGAGGCCGCCTTTGACCTTTTCTTCATGCTATGAACACTCCGCTGCACTTTCGTCCCCTTTATCAGGAACGCGTCTGGGGCGGGCGCAACTTCGAGAGCAAACTCGGCCGCACCCTGCCCGAGAATAAGGTAATCGGCGAAAGCTGGGAGGTCGTTGACCGTTCGGAGGCGCAATCCGTCGTGGCGGAGGGCCCCCACGCCGGAAAGTCGCTGCGCGAGCTGATCCGGGAGGACCCGGTGGCGATCATGGGCGAAGGCTGGGATCCGGAGCGGCCCTTCCCGATCCTTGTCAAGTGGCTGGACTGCCAGGAGCGCCTCAGCCTGCAGGTCCATCCGCCGGCGGACGTGGCGCCGCGCCTCGGCGGCGAGCCCAAGACGGAGAACTGGTATGTCGCCGATGCGACCGAGGGGGCCGGGCTCATCGTGGGGTTGCGCCGGGGGGTGACGCGGGAGGCCTTTGAGAAGGCGATTCATGACTCGACCCTCGAATCGCTCGTGCATCGCTTCCCGGTGTCGGCGGGCGATTCGATCCTCGTGCAGAGCGGCCGCCTCCACGCCATCGACGCGGGCAACCTCATCCTCGAGATCCAGCAGAATTCCGACACGACCTACCGCGTCTACGACTGGGGGCGCGTCGGCCTCGACGGCAAGCCCCGCCAGCTGCACATCGAGGAATCACTCGCATGCATCGATTTCAACGATTTCGAGCCGGAGCCGCTCCGGGCCACGCCGGGCGATGTCATCCTCGCCGAGTGTGCGGAATTTCGCATTCGCAAGCTCGAGCGCCCGGCCGGCGCGGCCATTGACGAGGTGGCGGGCGCGGGGGTGCCGCGGCTGCTTCACGTCGTGCGGGGCGCCGTCGTGGTTGCAACCGACGCGGGGAACCATTCCTTCTCGGCGGGTGACAATATTCTTCTGCCGGCCTCTCTGGCGTGTTCGGCCCGGGCCGAGAGCGACGCGGTCGTCCTCGTGACCGACGAGTTCGCCGGCGCATGAGGACGACCGGCTCCGGACGCCGGGCGCCGTTTGAACGAAAAACGTTTTGAACCGCCGGACCGCGGCCGGTAAGGCACAATCCTTTTCGACACACCGACATGAGCGAAACGTACAAAACCAAAGAACAGGAAGAGGTGGAGATCCGGACCGCCGCTGACGCGGGCGAAGCCGGGGCCGAGGCGGCTCCAGCCTCTTCCCCCGTGTCGGAAGAAAACCCGGCCGGGGGCGCTGGCGCCTCGAGTGACGCGCCCACCGATGCGGTGGCCGATGAACTGCAGAAGCTCCGCCAGGAGCGAGACGAGATTTATCAGCGTTACCTGCGCGCCGTCGCCGACCTCGACAACTACCGCCGGCGGGTGATGCGCGAGAAGGACGAGCTGCGGCAGTTCGCCGTCACCGACCTCGTCGAATCGCTGATCCCGGTCATCGAAAATCTCGGATTCGCCAATCAGTCTGCCCAGCAGGCGACCGATCCGAAGGCCATCGCCACAGGGGTTTCCATGGTGCTCGACCAGTTCAAATCGGCCCTTGCCGCGGTGGGGCTCGAGGAGATCCGCCCGGAAGTCGGCTCGGAATTCGATCCGCACAAGCACGAGTCGCTCTCCCACGCACCGAGTGACACGGTGCCGCCCGAGAAGATCGCCCAGGTCGTCCGCGTCGGCTATGCGCTCAATGGCCGCATCCTGCGTCCGGCCAACGTCGTGCTCTCCAGCGGCCCGGCCGGAGAAGGCGACGGGGGCGGTGATGAGCAGCAAAGTGGCTCGTGAGATACCAGCCTGCACACGCCTTGACCCATCCTGACGGTCCGATGTCGAACCCGTTTGCCGCGCCGAGAGCGATGCCGATGACGGCGTTCACCAACCGGACCGCCCACCCATGAGCCGAGTGAAAGAAGACTATTACGAACTGCTTGGCGTCGCCAAGAACGCCTCCGCCGACGAGATCAAGAAGGCCTACCGCAAGCTGGCCATGAAGTATCACCCGGACCGCAATCCGGGCAACAAGGAGGCGGAGGAAAACTTCAAGAAGATCGGTGAGGCCTACGAGGTGCTCAGCGATCCGGACAAGCGTGCCGCCTACGACCGCTACGGCCACGCGGCCTTCCAGGGAGGCGCTGGTGCGGGCCCGCGCGGAGGCGCCGGCGGCGGGTTTCACGACCCGTTCGACATTTTCCGCGAAGTCTTCGGCGGCGGCGGTGGCGGCATCTTCGAGGAGTTTTTCGGCGGCGGCGGTGGTGGGGGCCGCGCCGGCGGGCCACAGCGCGGCGCCGACCTGCGCTACGACCTGGAAATTACCCTCGAAGAGGCGGCGGCCGGCGTCGAGAAGGAGATCTCCTTCCGCAAGCCGGTGGTCTGCGAGAAATGCCATGGCAGCGGCGCCGAGCCGGGCTCGAAAACCTCCCGCTGCCCAAGCTGTGGCGGCAGCGGCCAGGTGACGACCTCCCGGGGCTTTTTCACCTTCCGGCAAACCTGCCCGACCTGTGAAGGCGCCGGCACGCGCATCGACAAG
The DNA here is from genome assembly GCA_003694825.1 of Verrucomicrobiota bacterium. Taxonomy (GTDB): domain Bacteria; phylum Verrucomicrobiota; class Verrucomicrobiia; order Opitutales; family Opitutaceae; genus J108. The sequence goes on from RFJS01000561.1 coordinate 2,683, forward strand.
CCCTGCCGCAACTGCGGCGGCCAGGGACGGGTCAATGCGACGACGAAGATCAAGGTGCGCATCCCGCCGGGCGTGGACACCGGTTCGAAGCTCCGCTCGGCCGGCAACGGCGAGGCCGGCGTGCATGGCGGCCCTCCCGGCGATCTCTACATCGTCATCCACGTTGCGGACCACGACGTCTTCGAGCGCCGCGGCGACGACCTCTTCGTCGAAGTGCCGATCAAGTTCACCCTCGCCGCGCTCGGCGGCACCATCGAGGTGCCCACGCTCAACGGCCGCGCCACGCTGAAAATCCCGCCCGGCACCCAGTCGGGCACGACCTTCCGGCTCCGCGGCAAGGGCATGCCGAACCTGCGCGGCGGCTACAATGGCGACCAGCTCCTGCGCGTGCATGTGGAGGTGCCGACCTCGCTGACCGCCGAGCAGCGCAAGAAGCTCGAGGAGTTTGCGGTGGCCTGCGGCGACGCCGACCAGCCGGTGAGCAAGAGCTTCTTCGAAAAAGCCCGGCGCTTCTTCGAGTAGCGGCGAATCCCGCGCGGTCGCGCCGGCCGGCCGGTGAGCCGGCGCGATTTTCCCGAAGGTTTGGCGTGCATCGATTCGGGAAATCCGCCCATCCTGCAGGCATGCGCGTGGTCATTCTCGGATCGGGTCGCGGCAGCAATGCCGAGGCGATTCTCAAGGCCCAGGAGGCCGGCCGGCTCGGCCGGGCCCGGGTCGTGCAGATATTTTCCGACAAGCCCGACGCGGGCATCCTCGCCCTCGGGCCTCGGTTCGGTGTGCCGGCCGCCTACCTCGATCCCGCGCCCTTCAAGACCAAGCTCGAAGGGCCGGCCGAGGCTCGCTACATCGAGGCGGTTTCCGCCTGTCAGCCGGACCTCGTGGTGCTCGCCGGTTTCATGCGCGTGCTCAAGCCCGGTTTCCTCAGGGCTTTCGAAGGGAAGATCATCAACCTGCATCCGAGCCTGCTGCCGAGCTTTCCGGGACTCGACGGCATCGGCCAGGCGTGGCGCCGCGGCGTGAAGATCACCGGGTGCACGGTTCACTACGTCACCGAGGAGGTCGACGGGGGGCCGATTATCGATCAGATGGCCGTGCGTATCGAGGATTCCGACACGCTCGAAACGCTCGAGGCGAAGATTCATGCGGCGGAGCACGAGTTGCTTCCCGCCGTGATAGCCCGGCTCAGCGAGCAACAGGGCAAGGCGCGGGAGACCACGCGCGCCTGAACACCTGCGGAGCCGGACGCGTTCGCGCCGAAGAGCCTCGCGCGGCGAGAGGGTTCACGAGTTTTTCGATACGCTCTACGGACGCGCCGTGTCCGCCGGCCGGCGGGCCGGCCGCGCCGCCGGCGGGGACCGGTGGGTGGTCGGCGGCGGCCGGAGTGTGAGGGACGGATCGGACCGGCGGCACTTTTCGAGAAAGAGGATGCGCTCGCGCGTCGACGGGTGGGTGCCGTGCGCGGCGATGGCGTCGTTGTCCTGTGGGATGGCGAAGAGCTGGCGGTCGGAGGCGGCGGTGAGGGCTTCGATGAGGCGCGGGTATTCGGCTTCGTCCACCCGGCCGTCTGGGGTGTGGTTGTCCCACGTGCTCCAGTCGACGAGGTCGAAGGTGCGGTTCATCAGGAACTGTTCGACGAGCGTATCGATTTTCTGAGTCTCCTCGGCCGTTTGGGACGGGGTTTCCTGTCGGCGGAGGCGGCGGGTGCGTTCGGATCGCAACACCTGTTCGAGCGCGCGATCGATGTCGGCGGCGCCGGCGGGGCCGGCCGGCAGGGCGCGGTTGAGTTGATCGAGAAGGTCGGGGAGGTGTGCGAGGGTCAGCGTGGTGTCGGCGCGCAGGATCTGCAGGAGGCGCTTGTGCAGCAGGTATTCGAGTTCGGCGGTCTTGATGATGCCGAGCAGGCCGTTCACCAGCGGGAGAATCCCGTAGCGCCGGGCGGCATGCAGGTCGCTGAGAAACTCAAAGGTTCGTGAATGGCGTCCGAGCCATCGGCCCAGCGGCACGGAGAGAACGAAGCTCGTCGCATACCAGGAGGCGACGAGGACGCCGAAGGAGAAGGTGGATACGGTGGCGCCGAGCTGCAGCGGCAGCAGCGCGTTGAGGAGCATGAGGGCGGAGCGGTTGCGGTTGAGCGGGCGCATGTGGCCGTAGAAATGCCCCAGCTCGTGGGCGAGGATGGCTTTGATCTCGGCCGGGCGCAGGATGGTGAAGAGCCGCCGCGAGATGTAGATGGCGTTGAGGGGCTTGATGAAGTTGAACAGCAGGGAGTTGACCACGAAGGCATTGCCGTCGGCGCTTTCGGTGATGTAGATCGCGGGCAGTTCGCGCCGGCGGCGCTGGTGCGGGGCGAGCAGTTCGGCGACCATGCGCTGGATGTCGGCGGCGGTGTAGGCGCCGACCCGTTCCGGCAGCCGAAGGTGTTTCACCCGGCGCCCGGGCAGCCGCATGATGGCGACGACGCCGCCGAGGTGCGCCAGGCTCGAGAGCAGCATGAAGAGCAGTGCGAGACCGAGGAGGCCCGGCTGGCGCAGCGCCAGGAGCCGCCAGGCCATGCCGCCGATGGCCGCCCAGATGGCGGTCAGCAGCAGGTAGTCGAGGACGATCTCCCGGCGGGCCGATCGCGCGAGGGTGTCGAGAGAGGGGATGGCCTGCAGGCTCATGGTTGCCGGGAGCGGGGTCGGGTTCGCCTCCGGGAGCGGGGTGGGTTACGCCTCGAAGCCCAGGTCGAGGTCGAGCTGGCCGGAGGGCGCCTGGTCGGGCGGCCTGGGCGCTTCCGGGGTGTCGGAGGGATCGAGACAGGCCGGATCGTCGTTGTGGACGTCGTTGACGCGCGGGGAGACGGCATGGGCGGCCATGTGAGTGGCGGGGCAGGGTTTGAGCAGGCGTTCGATGGCGTCGGGGGCGGTGAGCATCGGGTTGAGCCAGTCGTCGTAGAAGTCCGGCGCAAGGATGACGGGCATGCGGTCATGGTAGGGGGCGAGGACTTCGTTGGCGGCGGTGGTGAGGATCGTGAAGGTTTCGATGGCCTGATCGGGGGGCGCTCCGGGGGGGTGCCATCGATCCCAGAGGCCGGCCATGGCGAAGAGTTCGTCGTCGCCGATGACGAAGCGAAAGGGCCGTTTGGTGCCATCGCGGCGAGCCCACTCGTAGAAGCCGTCGGCGGGCACGAGACAGCGGCGGTGCCGAAGGGCGTCGCGGAAGGCCGGCCTGGTGGCGGCGGTCTCGCTGCGCGCGTTGATGAGCAGGGGCAGGCTGGCGGTGTCGCGCGCCCAGTGCGGGATCAAACCCCAGCGCAGCAGGGCGGCGGTCCGGGTGCCGGGATGGTCGCCGGGACGGATGACGAGGCCCTCCTGAGTCGGGGCAAGGTTGTAGCGGGGCTTGAGGGGGGGCAGGTGGTCGAGGCCGAAGTGCTTTTCGATCCGGCCGGGGTCGGTTTTCAGAGTGTAGCGGCCGCACATGATGCTGGGGTGTGGGGAGGCGGAGGAGGCAGTGGGAAAGCAGATACGAGGCCGGGACGGTGGGGAGGGACGGCGGCCCTGGATCGGGGCGCCGAGGTGGTCAGAGTTTGCGGCAGAGCGTGAGGCCGTCGCCGATGGGAAGCAGGGTGCAGGCGATGCGGGGATCGCGGGAGAGCTTCTGGTTGAGCTGGTTGAGGATGCGGGCGTTTTCCGTATCGGGATGGATGATGCGACCGGCCTGCAGCATGTTGTCGAAGGCGATCAGGCCGCCTTCGCGCATGCGCGGGAGCAGCTTTTCGTAGTAGGCTTCGTAGGCGGGTTTGTCGGCGTCGACGAAGGCGAAGTCGAAGACGGGTTCGTCCGGCAGGGCGTCGAGCGTGTCGAGGGCCGGCCCGAGGCGCAGCTCGATGCGGTCGGCGACATCGGCGCGCTCCCAATAACGCCGGGCGATGTCGGTCCACTCGCGGCTGATGTCGCAGCAGATGAGCCGGCCCTCGGGCGCGAGGCCCCGGGCGATGCAGATGCTGCTGTATCCGGTGAAGGTTCCGATCTCGATGGCGTGGCGCGCTCCGAGAGCGCCGACGAGGACGGTGAAGAAGGCGCCCTGTTCCGGGGGGATCTGCATGCCGCCGATGTCGCCGAGCTCGGAGGTGACGGCGGCGAGTTCGTCGAGAATGGGGTCGTCGGAGAAGCTGTGGCACCGACGGATGTAGGCGAAGTGTTCAGGCGTGAGGGCGAGAGTTTTGTGGTCGGTGGGCATGGCAGTGACAGAGTATGAGGAGGCCGTTTCGGGGGATGCAAAGCGTGAAGTGCCGGGAAGGTCCGGAGGGCGTTTCGGTTTGAGAGCGGGCCTCCGGGCAGCCCGAGCTTGTCGCCGGCGCGGGAGGCGGGGGCGGGCTTCGGCGTCTCTGGATACGCGTTGAGCTTTGTCGGGAAATAGCCGGAATGAGGTGGCAATGAATCTACGCTGGCGGTTGTCACACACGCGAGGGTATCTGGCGCTGGGGATGTTGCGGGAGGCGGAGGCCGAGCTGCGGGCGATCGACCCGGCGGATCAGGAACGCCGGGAGGTGGCGGAGTTGTGGCTGGCTCTCTTTCACGCGCGGGGAAGCTGGAGGAAGCTTGAGGAGCTGGCGAATAAGTGGGTGCTCCGCGAGCCGGAGGAGGTGAGCTGGTGGGTGAACCTTGCCTATGCGGCGCGGCGGACTTCCTCGGTGCACCGCGCCCATTCGATTCTCGAGCAGGCGTTGATGTGGCATGCCGGGGAGGCGATCGTGCACTACAATCTCGCGTGCTATGCGGCGCAGCTCGGCTGGCTGGAGGAGGCGAGAATGCGGCTGGGGGTGGCGGTGGATCTGGACGAGAGCTTTCGCGAGCTCGCCAGGACGGATCCCGATCTGGCGCCGCTGCGGCGCGAACATCCCGGGAAGGAGGCTGGGCCCGGGGACACGTGCTGACGGATCCCTGCGGAGAGCTACCGCGCCGGCCGGGCCGGGGCGGTAGCTCTCAAGGCCGGATCTCGTAGAGTTCGATCAGGCCCACGCCGGAGGCGCCATCGGCCCCGGAGAGCTGGATGGTGTAGCTGCCGGGGGGCACGGTGATGAGCAGGGCGGCGTCGAGACTCCCGGGGGCGAGGGGAAAGGCACCGGCGTCTGTGCTGGCTGCCTCGAGTGCAGGGAGATTGGGCGCGGACTCCCAGTTGTCGTTTTCCGCGATCGTCCGATCTCCCTCGAGGACCTTGATGAGGGGATCGGAGAGCGGATGGGCGATCTTGAATGCGGTGAGGCCGGGGCCGACGCCGCGGATGAGCAGCGTGCGGGGCTCGGTGCCGGAGATGACGTAGCCGGGGATGAGAATTTCGTCGCCGGTGCCGACGTAGGCACGGGTGGAGAGGTTGAGGAGACGGATGGCGGCGCTGGTGTTGTCGACGGTGTAGAGTTCGACGAGGCCGATGCCGCTCCTGCCCTCGCGGTCCCTGAGCTGGATCGTGTAGCTGCCCTCCGGGAGGCCCGCGAGCAGGGCGCAGTCCAGACTCCCGTCCTGCAGAGGGAAGGCACCCAACGCTTCGGCGATCGAGGCGATTTGGGGCGCGTCGGTCTGATCAGACCATCCGGCATTGGTGGCGATGGTCTGATCGGTTGCGCCATCGAAGAGGGTGAGTTCGGGGGCCGGAAGCGTGAGGGTGTCGTCTATACCGAACGCGGAGAGGCCCGGGCCGATGCCGCGGACGAGGAGCTGCAGCGTGCCGCTCCCCTTGATGACAAAACCGTGAATGAGAATATGATCCCCCGTTCCGACGAGGCTGCGGGTGGAGAGGTTGGCGAATTGCGTGTCCGCACGGATGACGAGGGTGGCGGCGGCTGATCCGCGGTAGCGAGGATCGGTGATCGTGGCGAGCACCGGATACGTGCCGATGGCCGCGGGTGGTTCGGTGAGGCCGTCGTAGGTGATGGCGACGGGGATGCCGGCCGGATCAGTGACGGCCGTGACCGATTTCGGGGTGCCGTCGAAGGTGTGTTCGAGGTCGGTGAGGGTGATCGCCGCGGTGGCCTCGGTCACGATGAAGCTGTGTTCGACGGGCACCGCGGGATGATGGTTGCGGTCTCCGGGCTGGGTCGCGAGGACGGTGATGGTACCGGTATTTTCGATGCGCAGACGGTCGCCCTCGATTGTCGCCGGGCCTGCGACGACGGTGAATTCGACCGGGAGTCCCGAGGAGGCGGTGGCATGGAGGGCGATTTCGTCGATGTCGGCGGAAAGGTCGGGGATCGGCGTGAAGGTGATGGTCTGCTCGGCGCGGGCGATTGTCAGAACCCCGGCGGCGTGGCCGTTGTAGTGCGGACTGGTGATGGTGGCGTTGACGGCGTAGGTGCCGGCGTTCACCGGTGGTTGCGGCGAGTTGTCGTAGGTGATGCTGACTTCGAGGCCGGAAGGGGCGGTCGTCGCCACAACGGGTTTCGGGTTGCCGTCGAAGACGGTGTCGAGTCCGGAGAGGGTGATGGCCGCGGGGGCGGGCTGAATTTCGAAGGTGCGGATGACGGACGGGGCCGGCTCGAAGTTGTCATCACCCGTCTGGTTCGCAGCGACGGTGATTGCGCCGGTGTCCTGAAACTCGATGCGGTTTCCCGAGATCGAAGCGGGCCCGCTGATGAGGGTGAATGTCACCGGCAAGCCGGAGGATGCGCTGGCCGAGAGTGTGACGCTTCCCTGGGCGAAGGTGGCGTCAGGAGGCTGTGGGAAGTCGATGGTCTGCGGCGACTTTGCAATGACCAGGGAGCCGGTTGCCGATCCGGCATAGTTGGCGTCGACCACCGTGGCGACGACGGCATAGGCCCCGGCATCGACGGGCGCGCTCGGGCTGCCGTTATAGGTGATGGCGACGGGGAGGCCGGCCGGATCGGTGGTGGCGGTGACGGGTTTCGGGGCGCCGTCGTAGACTGCGGAAAGCCCATCGAGCGAGATGTCGGCGGCGGCGGGATTGATGACGAGGGTGCCCGTCGCGCTTCCGGCATAGCCCGAGGTCGTGACGGTGGCGGTCACGCTATAGGTGCCGGCATCGATTGGCGGCGTAGAGGCGCCGTTGTAGGTGATGGTGACGTCGAGGCCGGCCGGATCGGTGGTGGCGGTGACGGGTTTGGGGGCACCGTCGTAGGTGGCGGTAAGGTCTCCCAGCGTGACCGTCGCATTGGCCGGCATGACCGTAAAGGATCGTTCGACCGACGGCGCGGGATTGTAGTTCGTGTTGCCCGGTTGGTCGGCGCGGATGGTGATGACACCGGTTCCGTTCAGTAAAAGGGTGTTGCCGGTGAGTGTTGCGGGACCGGATACGAGGCTGAAGGTGACCGGCAGGCCCGAGGTGGCCGTGGCGTGGAGCGAAAGGGAGCCAATGTCGGTCGTGACGTTGGGTGGCTGAGGGAAGTCGATGGATTGGTCGGCCGGGGAGATGGTGAAGGTGCCGGTGGCTGTGCCGGTGTAGTTGGCGGCTGTTACCGTGGCGACAACGGTATAGGATCCGGCTTCGGTGGGTGATGTGGAGGCGCCGTCGAAGGTCAATGTCGTCGGCAGTCCGGCGGGATCTGTCGAGACGGTCGGGGTGAGTGGATTCCCTGTATAGGCGGTTGTCAGGTTGGCGAGAGTTACCGTGGCTGTCGCCGGTGCGATTGTGAGGACGCCATTGGCTGAACCCGAGTAATCAGGATCGTCGATCGTGGCCACGACGTTGTAGGATCCGGCATCGGTCGGTGGGGTCGGGGAGCCATTGTAGGTGAAATGGACATTCAATCCGGGCGGAGTCGTGTTTGCCGAGGCCGTCTTTGGGGTGCCGTCGTAGGTGTGGCTCAGCCCCTCGAGTGTGATGGGTTGCCCTTTGACGATCTGGAATTCGTCGCGGACCAGCCCCTGGTCGTCGAGAAAGCGGGCGGTGAGGGTGTTGCCCAGCACGTCGATGACCATGGAGCCGTTGACCGCGAGCGAGGTGTTCATGACCGGGTGGTCAAGCGTGCCGGCCGTGACGTCCCATGAGCTGCCGGCGACGGTGTAGACGGCTCCCTCATGCGCGCCGAAGCCTTTGCCATAGGGCCCGTCGCTTCCCGGTGTTCCGTCCCCGCTGTCCTTGAAGGTGCCGCTGGAAGCGAGCGTGGGCGTGGCATAGAAACCATCGATGAGATGGGATCGCTCGTAGGCGTGACTGTGGCCGCCGAGTACGAGATCGACTCCTTCGGCTTCGAGAAGCGGCAGGAAGTTTTCCCGCATCTCGATCATCTGGTTGTTGAGGTCGGAGTCGTGCGACGCTTTTGAATACGGAGGATGATGCCAGAAGGCGATGATCCAGGGTTGTGTCGTCTGGGCGAGGTCGTTGGCCAGCCAGGTGTACATGGCTCCCCCGACGGAGCGGTCGGCCGTCTGTGAATCGAGGCAGATGAAGTGGATGTTGGCGTGGTCGAAGGCGTAGTAGTGTTCGGTGCCGGAGGGGATGCCCCCGGCCTCGCCCTGGGTGGGGAGGGTGAAGATGGAAAAGTAGGGGAAGGAGCCATTGTAGTTGGTGCTCTGGGCGGTGTCGTGGTTGCCGAGGGCGGGCCAGAGCACGGATTTGCGCAGCATGGCTTCGAAGCTCTCGAAGACGGCGGTCTGGTATTCGGCATCGGTGCCTGTTTCGTAGGCGTTGTCGCCGAGCATGATCCAGAGGTCGGTGTGCGTGGAGCCGGTGTAGGCGTAGTAGGCATCGCGGACGTTGAGCTGATTGGCGTCGACGCGCCCGGAGTCACCGAGCACCCAGATGCGGGTGGGCGTCTCCGCGCCGGGCAGGGGTGGGGTGATAAAGAAGGTGTCACTATCGCCGCCTTCGAAGATCTCAGTGGAGCTGCCGACGGCGTAATAGTAGCGTGTGGCCGGTGTCAGGCCCGTGAGTTCGATTTCATGCTCGGTGCCGGGAAGGGATTCGATGACGGCGGAGGTGAGGTTTGTCGGGCTGTCGCCGAAGAGGACGCGGCTGTCGGTCGGTTGATCCGTCCGCCAGCGAACGATGATGCTGTTCGGTGTGCCCATCTGCAGATAGGGGCCGCGGGTGACGCGTCCCTGCCCGACGAGTTTCAGGTCGAAGCTGATGTCGCTGCTGTCGGCACTGCGCTGATGGATTTCGACGGCGATCGTGTTCGTCCCGGCGACCAGAACAGAGGGCGCGAGTGTCCAGGTCTGTTGTTGGTTGTCGGCGGAACTGCTGCTGGTGTAGGTGGTGTGGTCGGCGGTTGCCGGGAGGTTGGCTGTGCGGGCGACCTCGACGCCATTGATGTAGACGGCGGCACCATCATCGTAGGTGACAGTGAGGGCGAGGGAGACGAAGGCGCCGGGATCGGTTATCGGGAAGGTGGAGCGGAAGTAGGTGGCGGCGTTGCGTTGGTCGCCCACCGTTGCGGGGTCGGTGTCGACGAACCCGACAACCGTGGCTTCGTCTCCATCGCCGTAGCCGAGCTGTGCCGTTCCCTGGGACCAGGCCGAGTCGTCGTAGCCGGGCGCGGTCCACGCGCTTCCCGGGTCGGTGCCATTGTCAAGGTAGCGCCATGTCGCTCCTCTGGGGATGAGCGTGTGATGGGCGGCGGAGGCGGTTGCGGCGAGAGAGCAGGCCAGCAAAAGACTCGTATGCAAACGGCGGATTCCGTTTTGGCGGCGTTTCATGATTTTTCTGCGGTGTCGAGTCGCGCCAGGGTCGTTGCGATTGCCTCGGCGAGTTTTCGGGCCGATGGGGTTTCGCGGCGTGAGGAGGGAACTTTTTCGAAGGCGGACAACGCGGCGAGGCAGGCCGCGCGGGCTTCTTTGAAGCGGCGCATTTTGGTCAGGATGAGGCTCTTGCGCAGCAGCCACCGCTCCTTGCGGGGCGATGCGGCGAGAATGCGCTCGAGGTGCGCGAGTGCCGCATCGAAACGCCCCAGGCGTTCGGCAAGATCGAGGGTCGCGATGTCGATTGCGAAACTGCCGCTGCGTTTCCGGGTGAGTTCATCGAGTACGAGAAAGGCTTCCTCCATACGCTGGTCGGCGATGAGGGCGCGTGCACAAGCAATGGCGACGTCGGGTTCGGCGGACGGGTGTTGCTCGAGAACGGCTTTGTAGTCTGCCGCCGCTTCCGCATGGCGCCCGAGTTGTTCGAAAGCGCGGGCGCGTTCGATGCGCGCAGCCACGGGTTCGCGTTCGAGCAGGCCGGTGAGAACCGAGATGGCGCGATCTGGGCGGCCGGACTCGGTGAGCGCGCGGGCGCGGGCGATGTCGACGGCGGTCAGGCCCGGAGCGAGTGCCGCCGCACGGTCGTAGTCGGCCAGCGCCTTTGCCCAGTCGCGGTGAAGACGATGCAGTTCGCCGCGGCGCAGATACAGAGCGGCTTCATTTGGCGATTTGGCGATCCGCTCATCGAGCCTGGCCAGTTCCCGAACGATGCTCTCATGCGCCCGGGCGGTCGTGCCCGCGGTGGCCTGCAGAAGCAGCATGCAGGTGAGCGCTTTCAGCAAGGCGTTGATGAATCGAAAATGAGACATGAAGGTGGTGGAGATACGGATACGAACGAGGGGCGGAGCGGTAACGTCATCCGGACCGATGGACGGTCGGTTTGCTGCGCTCCCCCTGAGGCGGCGGGCAGGCCTGGTTGCAGAGGTTGCCCGCCGCGTCCGATATCGATCATGAATGGCGGCGCCCGAGTCGCAAGATCGGTAGTATTAATTTGCGTTCAGGAACTCCCGGCCTTCGCGTCCAAAACGGGTGTGTTTTCGGATGGGGAAAATACGGATGCGGACTCGTGAAATCCCTGATGGTCGGTTCGCACGACCCGGATGGATCAGGAATATAAATACGTTATTCCAGCTGGGCGTGCCGGCGGGAATGATTGTGCATGGGCGCGGCTGGGGTGATATGCCGGGCGGTTCCGGGCGGCGTGGGCGAGGAGCTGGTCAATCGCGCTTTTGCGCGAAGAGCCACTGCCAGAGGCCGGATTCGTTGTAGGCCTTGACCCACGCGTCGACGTGTCCTGCCCCCGGGTAGGCGGTGAACTTCACGGGTGCGCCGACTTCATTGAGGGCGTTGACGAGGCGGGCGGATTCGGCGAAGGGCACGGCCTCATCGTCGGTACCATGAAAGACCCAGCAGGGCAGTTTGGCGAGGCGCGGTGCCCACCGCGGGGTGCCGTAGCCGCAGATGGGGGCGATGGCGGCGAGACGGTCGGGAATGTGGCGCGCGAGATCCCAGGTGCCGCGGCCACCCATGCTCAAGCCCGTGACGTAAATCCGATGTTCATCGATGCGGTAGTCGGCGATGAGGCGATCGATGAGCGCGACGAGGGCGGCAGGCTCCCACTCCAGTTCGTCGGCCGGGCATTGCGGGGAAACGACGACCGCAGGGAAGGCGCGGATGCCCTCGGCGATGAGGCGGGGCGGTCCCCACTTTTTGACGAGTTCGATATCGGAGCCGCGTTCGCCGGAACCATGCAGAAAGAGCAGCAGCGGCCAGGCGTGGTCGCTGCTGCCATAGCCCTCGGGAAGCTGGATGAGGCAGCGGTATTGAATCGAACCGGTGAATACAGCGTCGATGGACTCGACGATTTCGGCCGGGCGTGAGGGCTGGTCGGAGGCACCGGTGTTCCCGGTGGATGCGAGAAAGGCGTATGCGGCGAGGAGGGTGAGCAAGAGCGGCGGCAGATGGGGCATGGCGGCGGGGGTGCGGAGTTTATGACGGTCGGCTCTCTGTCTGACAGGGCGGTGGGATGATGACAAGGGCGGGGAGGGGGGCGGGGCAAGACACCCGGCGCCGGGGCGTTCGCGCTGGCGGGAGAGGTGGTGCCGCGGGCTGGAACGGACCGATGGCCCGGCGGGCATCCGGCGGGCTCAGGCGGGTTTGGGGCGTGGCTTGCGCGATTCGGTCGGCGTGGGCGGATCGAGGCGGTGCCAGTCGTTGTCGAGCTGTTCGCGCATCTGGGCCAGAGAGGGATCGGAAATGCCGTGGCTGACCTGGCAGCCGAGGCGTTCGGCGAGAAATTCCTCGAGGCTGACCCACCGGTCGCCCTGCTTGATCTTGTGTGTCCACGCGCAGACGACGAGCCAGTCACGCATGGTATTCGATTTTCGAATATAATACCAACTGATCCAGACATTGATCGTGCCGATGAGGGCGACGAGACAAGCCACGCTTTGGGCGAGCTCGAGAGAGAGCCAGTCGGTCGATGAGCGCAGAACCCCCGAGAGATTGAAGGTGGAGTCAGCGAAGAGAAACGTCACGATCAGCCCGTAGGAGAGGATCTGACCGACGAGGACAGCAGCCTGGATGCGTTTGATCATGGATAGTGCGGAGCAGCACTGTGTTTATCGGCTGCCCTAAGGTGATTCATGGATGCGGCAGCCTTGGGTCCGGCAAGGTTTGCGCGGCCTTTACCGGGGCTGAAGGAGAATGGCCAGGGGCGGCGGGGCGCGATGGAGGAAATTGCGCAGAGACGGCGGATGACGGTCAGTCGGCGAGATCGCGCCAGAGTTCGGGCATGACGAGTTCGACGCTGTTGCCGGCAGGGTCGCGAAAGTAGAGGGATTCGGCGCCGTTGGGCCAGGTGACATGCGATTCGATGGGGATTTGCGCTTGTCGGAGGTGTGCCTGCCACCGCGGGAGCGCCTCGCGGGTCACGGCGAAGGCGACGTGGCCGGCGCCGAGGGCGCCGTGCAGGGGGATGAGGTCGCCGCCCACGTGGGTTTCCTCCCGGGCGGTGCTGCGCGGGTTGAAGATCAGCAGCATGCACTCGCCGCACCGGAAGAAGACGTGGCGGCCGGCTTCGCGGGCGGCGAGCGGAAGGCGGAGGATGTCATGGTAGAAGCGCTCGGCGGCGTCGAGGTCCTCGGCGTAGAGGCAGGTTTCGATGACGCGGCTGATGGGCGGAGGTGTCGGTGCAGGCATGGGGTGTGGCTCGAGCGTAGCGGTGATGGTGAAGCGCCGGTGGATGGGGGCGAGACTGTTTCGTCGAGGAAAGGCAGGCGGGGCGCGCTGGCGAAGGGCCGGCGTGAGCGTGGGGAATGGCGGTATTCCGGCCTCGCCAGGCCAAGGCACATCGAAGAAAGTGGGGTATGTCGGATACAGGAGAGCTTCACCGTGTGCTTGAGATATTTGTGCCCATGCTGGCGACGGTGGTCGTGCTTGGCGCGGTTCTCTGGGCGCTGCACTACCTGCTGTTGGTCAGACCAAAGACGCTGAAAAGCAGCCAGCGGTTCTACCGGCAGCTGGCGATGCTTGGCGTGACGGTCGTCGGGGTGCTGGCGGTGATCCTCGCCCTGCCGGTGGCGGTGGAGACACGCAACCAGATCGTGCAGGTGTTCGGCCTCGTGATGACGGGCGCCATCGCGTTTTCCTCGACGACGGTCATCGCGAATTTCATGGGCGGGATCGTGCTGCGCACGACCGGCCGCTTCTGCACGGGCGACTATATTACGGTGGACGGGCACTTCGGCCGGGTGACGGAGCGTGGACTTTTGGATACGGAGATTCAGACAGAGACTCGGGAGCTGGTCGCGCTGCCGAATGCCTTTCTGCTCGGCCGGCCGGTCTCGGTGGTGCGGAGTTCCGGGGCGATGGTGTCGGTCGAGCTTTCGCTCGGTTATGATGTGCACCACGCGAAAGTGGAGCGTCTGTTGCTGGAGGCGGCGGCCCGGTGCGGGCTGGCGGAGGCATTCGTCCAGGTGCGTGCTCTCGGCGACCACGCGGTGACCTATCGGGTAAACGGGTTGCTCGAGGAGGTGAAACGGCTGTTGACCATGCGCTCGACCCTCAGTGCGGCCGTGCTCGATGTGTTTCACGAGCACGGCGTGGAGATCGTTTCGCCGGGGTTCATGAATCAGCGGCGTCTGGATCCGGAAAGACTGGTGATCGCCCGCTCGGAGGAGGGCTTCGCGGGTGAGGAGGCTCCTGCGCGCACGGTTCCGGCTGAGAAGGTCGTCTTCGACAAGGCAGAGGGCGCCAAGCGACAGGAGAAACAGCGGGAGGCGCTGGCACGACGGATCGAGGAGCTGACCGAGGCGGTGGCGGAAGGGGAGGATGAGGCGCAGACGAAGTCGCTGAAGGCGGAGCTGGAGGCGCGGGAGGCGGAGCTGCGGGCGCTGGATGAGAAGGTGAAGGCGCAGAAGGAGGAGCAGGCGTAGGCCGGCGGCAGGGAAGGCGCTGGGGCTTGCCGGGGGTTGACAGGCGCGGTCGGCTGCCGGACTGAAGTGTCATGCTGAGGTCGATCTGGAGTCGGTTGCGGGGTTGGGTGAGTGATGAGGTGCCGTTTGCCCTGGCGACGGTCGTGCGCGTGGCGGGGAGTGGCCCGCGGGCGCCGGGCGCCTGCATGGCGGTGGCCGGGGATGGCCGGCGGTTTATCGGTTCGGCGAGCAGCGGCTGTCTGGAGGCGGTGGTTATGGAGGCGGCAAAGGCGGTGCTGGCTTCGGGCGGGACGCGCCGACTGCGTTTCGGGCCCGACGGACCGCAGCCGTGGTCCGATGGACTGACCTGTGGCGGGTGGGTGGATGTGCGGGTGGATCCGTGGTGGCGTTGGTGCGGCGGTTCGGGACCGGCGGTGGCGGAGGCGGTGATCGATTGGATGGATACGGACGCAACGGGGGTCGTCGTCTCGCGCGGCGCGGCGCATGCGGCGTTTGATGCCGGCGGGCGTTTCGTCGCGGGGGACAGGGCACTGGCCTCGGCGATGGCGGAGCCCGTCGCGGCAGCGCTTGCCACCGGACTTCCGCCGCATGAGCGGCAGGCGGACCGCGGCGATGAGCCGGTGTTTCTGCATGTGCTGGCGCGCCGGCCGCGCCTGGTCATGGTGGGCGCGGTGGATGTGGCGGTGCACCTGGTGGCGTTGGCGCGGGAGTGCGGCTGGGCGACCGTGGTGGTGGATCCGAGGGAGGCTTTTGTGGCGGCGGAGCGGTTTCCGCAGCCGCCGGACCGGCTGATGCGGAGCTGGCCGGAGCGCATCGTGCCGGAGCTGGACCTGGGACCGCGGGACGCGGCGGTGGTGCTGACGCACGATGCGAAGATCGATGATCCCGCGTTGCTGGCGTTTCTGGAGACACGGGTGGGCTACATCGGTGCTCTGGGCAGCACCCGGAGTCATGCGGCCCGGCTCGATCGCCTGGCGGAACGCGGGGCCGATCCGTCGGCGCTGGCACGCATCGATGGGCCGGCGGGCATTCACCTGGCGGTCGGCAGTGCCGCGGGCGTGGCTCTCGGGATCATGGCCGGCGTGGAGCGCTGGCTGGCGCGGCGAGACCGCGCGGCCCTGGCTGCGGCACCGGCAACCCCGGCATCGATGGAGGGCTGATGTGGGTGACGGGCATCGTCCTGGCGGCCGGCCTTTCGCGGCGGGCGGGCGCGGACAACAAGCTGCTGTCGCCGTTCGAGGGGCGCCCGGTGGTGCGGGCGACGGTTGAGGCCGTGTGCGCGGCCGGTCTCGATGAGGTCCTGGTGGTGACGGGGCACGAGCGCGCGGCCGTGGAGGCGGCGCTGAGAGGGCTGCCGGTGGCGTTTGTGCGGGCGGAGGATTTTTCGGCGGGGATGGGGCGCTCGCTGGCCGCGGGGGTGGCGGCGGCCGCGGCGCAGGCTGATGGCTTCGCGGTCGTGCCGGGCGATTTGCCGTGGCTGCGGGCGGCGACGGTTCGCGAAGTGGTGGCGGCGTTCCGGGAAGGCCGGCCGCCGATGCACGTGGTTCCGGTGGCGGCGGGGCGGCGCGGGCATCCCGTGGTGCTGGGCGCGTGGCTGCGCGAGGCGCTGTGCCGGCTGCAGGGGGATGCCGGCGCGCGCGGCCTTCTAGCGGCGCCGGCGGAACGGATCCGGACCCGCCGGGTGGAGGTCACCGACAGCGGGATCTGGAGGGATGTGGATTTCGGATACGGCGGGTGAGGACGCCGGACGGCGGTCCTGCCGGATGTTCAGCGGCGCGTGAGCAGCGCGACCCAGTCGCGCCCGTCGGCCGCGGGCGGTTCGCCGAGGCTGTGGGCGCCGCGGGAGGCGGTGTCGATGCGCGTGACGCTGCCGGTCTGCATGGGGCCGCCGGTGCGGGGATTGTACCATTGCAGATCGTACTCGCCGGGCTCGAGGGTGAGGGCGACGGCATCACCGTGTTTGATGTAGACGATGTAGGCCTCGCCGGGAGCGGCGAAGCAATAGTCGCCCGCGCCGGAGCCGCGGGTGGGCGGGTTGTCGACGATGAGTTCGTCGTGGCTCTGCATCCGGGGGTAGGGGAGGTCATGGGACTGGAAGAATTCGAGCGCGATGCGGCACTGGTCCCAGAAACGGTCGCGGGAGCGCCAGTCCTGGCAGGTGAGGTCGGAGTGTTCGTGTTTGTATCCGAAATACCACTCGAGTCCCCAGGCGCCGGCGAGGAAGGCGCCCCAGAGGGCGTTCTGGCGGGCGTTGTCGTGGGCGGGGTCGATGGCGTCCGGGACGAGAGCGAGCTGGGCGTCGCCGGGCTCGTCGACGGCGACGGCCCAGAGTTTGCCGGCCCGGGCGGATTCTTCGAGGATGCGAAGGACCTGTCCGTGGACGCGGCTGAAGTCGGGGCGGTCGGTCTGGAGGGAGGCGCCGGTGTAGTGGCTGGCGGGGCCGTAGAGGTCGTCGAACCAGTTGCCGTTGTGGATGACGCGGTGGTGGCCGTAGGGGTCGTGCTGGTGGAAGTATTCGGCCATGGCGAGGCGCTGGTGGGTGTATTGCGGCGGTGTCACGGGGTTGGGCTGCCATTCGCCGATTTCTTCGCCCATGTTCCAGTTGAGCGCGAGGTGGTGGCCGAAGCGGGCGATGAGTTCGCGGTAGTAGAGGCGGCGGAGGGCGCCGAGGGCGCCGCCGTCGAGCAGCCCCTGGTTTTCGGCTTCCTGGGTTTTGAAATGCAGGAAGATGCCGAGATGGTCGGCGTGCTCGAAGACGATCGCCCATTGATCGAGTTTGGAGACGTCGAAGCGGTCAAAGGTGTCGTAGTCGACGTAGGGGAAGACGTTCTTGTCGTCGCCGGCGATGTTGAGGGTGAGGAAGGAGACGGCGTTGAGTCCCTTGGCGGCGAGGTAGTTGAGGGCGCCGATGATGGCTTTGCCGCGGCCTTCGCCCCAGGTGGGGTCGCCTTCGCGCCAGTCGCGAAGGTGAGGCGCCCAGGTTTTCACGAGCTGGTCACCGTGGCCGTCCTGGTGGAAGGTGCCGTCGAAGTCGGCGTAGGCGAGGAA
>RFJS01000562.1 GCA_003694825.1 Verrucomicrobiota bacterium
TCCAGAGCATCGTGGCCGCGAAAATCCACAAAATACTTGCTCATCGGATCGGTATGATGGGCACGGATACAATGTGAAACGCCCGGCCCATAGGTGAAGACCGCGCCGCGCACCAGCGGATGCGTCCGGCCGTTGAGCGTCACCTCCCCCCGCCCGGCCGCCACAAACTCGATCGAAAGATACGGAAAGTCCGAGCGGTCCACCACGTAACTGCGCGAACACGCCTCCCAGCCGCCGGCCGCCACCGCGAGGGGGCCCTTCGCCACCGGCCCCAGGTCGAGATAAAACCGCCGCGCCCGCCTGACCTCACTGACAAAAAAATCCTCTGAACCGCGCTGACGCCGCATCATCACGAAACCCTCTCATGGGGCCTTTGATGAAGTCAAGAATCGTCATCGTTTCACAAATTACTGCCATTCCGAAAACGCCGCTTCCGAGCTAAACTTTGCCGCGATCAACCCCCCGGAAGAGCAGCTCGCAGGCCGAACGGAGTCAACGATCGGCAAGAGGAGCGACTTTGCCCAAACCCGAAACCCGCACAAATCCATGAACGCCCGGAACGGTTCATCCTGGCTGCACACACTCTCCCAGCGTCTCCCTCTCCTCGGCCATCGCAACTGGATCGTCATTGCCGACGCCGCCTACCCGCTGCAGACGGCCCCCGGCATCGAGACCATCGTCGCCGACACCGATCTGACCACCGCCCTCAAGGCGGCCCTCGGCGAAATCGAGGCCGCGCCCCACGTGCGCCCGGTCGTTCATCTCGACGCCGAGCTCGACTTTGTCACCGACGCCGACGCGCCCGGGGCCGAAGCCCTCCGCGCCGCCCTCCGCGAAGCCCTTGACGGCCAACAAACCGTGCGCCTGCCGCACGAGGAAATCATCGCCAAACTCGATGCCGCCGGCCGCAGCTTCAACATCCTGCTGATCAAGACGCGCGAAACCATCCCCTACACCTCGGTCTTCATCGAGCTCGACTGCGGCTACTGGAACGCGCGCGCCGAAAGTGCCCTCCGGCAGGCCATGGCCGGCTCACCTCTGACCTCCAACGCATAAGCCAAAACCTAAACGCATGAGTTCCTCCATCGATTCCAACGAGAGAGTCGATCCAGCCAGCGTCCCGCAGCGCACGCTCTACACCGGCGCCAAAATGCCGGCCATCGGCCTCGGCACCTTCGGATCCGACCACGTCCCTCCCGAGGAAGTGGCCAAGGCCGTGCTCGGTGCCGCCGAGGTCGGCTACCGCCACTTCGACTGTGCCGCCGTCTACGGCAACGAGAAAGAAGTCGGCGAAAGCCTCGCCAAAATCATGGCGAGTGGCGTCAAGCGCGAGGAGCTGTGGGTCACCTCAAAGCTCTGGAATGACAAACACGGCGAGGATGACGTCATCCCCGCCTGCAAAAAGTCCATCGAGGACCTTCAGGTCGGCTACCTCGACCTCTACCTCGTCCACTGGCCTTTCCCCAACTACCATCCCCCGGGCTGCCCGCCGGACTACCACAATCCCAACGCCAAGCCCTACATCCACGAAAACTTCATGAAGACCTGGCGTCAGATGGAGAAGCTCGTGGAGATGGGGCTGGTCCGCCACATCGGCACCTCCAACGTCACCATCCCGAAGCTCGAGCTGATCCTGCGTGACGCCAACATCAAGCCCGCGGCCAACGAAATGGAGCTGCACCCGCACTTCCAGCAGCCGGAGCTTTTTGAATACGTGCGCAGCCACGGCATCGTCCCCATCGGCTTCTGCCCGATCGGCTCGCCCGGTCGTCCCGAGCGCGACCGCACGCCCGAGGACACCGTCGACATCGAGGATCCGGTGATCGTCGAGATCGCCGCCCGCCACGGCATCCGTCCCGCCACGCTCTGTGTCAAATGGGCCGTGCAGCGCGGCCAGGTCCCCATCCCCTTCTCGACCAAGCGCCGCAACTACCTCGCCAACCTCAAATGCACCACCACCCCGCCGCTCAGCGACGAGGAGATGGAGGCCATCCGCAAGATCGACCGCAACTGCCGCCTCATCAAGGGCCAGGTCTTCCTCTGGAAGGAAAACCAGAGCTGGGAGGACCTCTGGGACCCCAACGGCGTCATCCCGCAATAACCCCGCTTCACACTGACCATGGCAACCATTCCCACCACCATGCAGGGAGCCCTGCTTCCGGGCAACAGCACCGCCGAGCTCAAGGAGTTTCCGGTGCCGGAGCCGGGGCACGGCGAAGTGCTCCTGCGGATGAAGGCGTCCACGATCTGTGGTTCCGACATCCGCTGCATCTACCACGAACACCTCGGCAAGGGGCCCGAAGGCTACCAGGACGTCATCGCCGGGCATGAGCCCTGCGGCCAGATCGTCAAGGTCGGCCCCGGCTGCCGCCGCTTCCGCGAGGGCGACCGCGTCATTGTCTACCACATCTCCGGATGCGGCGTCTGCAATGACTGCCGGCGCGGCTACATGATTTCCTGCACCTCGGAAAAGTATCGGCGCGCCTACGGCTGGCAGCGAGACGGCGGCATGGCCGACTACCTCCTCGCCGAAGAAAAAGACCTCGTCCACCTGCCCGACGAACTCTCCTACGTCGACGGCGCCCAGGTCGCCTGTGGCTTCGGCACGGTCTACGAGGGCCTCGAAAAAATCGGCATCTCCGGCAACGACGCCGTTCTCATCACCGGCCTCGGCCCCGTCGGCCTGGCCACCGGCGCACTCTGCCGCAAGCTCGGTGCAAACAAAATCATCGGCATCGACGTGATCAAGGAGCGCATGGACCTCGCACTCGAGCTCGGTCTCTGCGACGAGGTTCTTCCCGCCGGGCCGGACAATGTCGAGGAAGTGCGCCGTCTCACCGGCGGCCACGGCGTCGAGCGCGCCGTCGACTGCTCGGCCAATGCCGCGGCCCGGGCCACCGCGATTCGCGCGACCCGCAAATGGGGCCGGATCGTTTTCATCGGCGAGGGCGGCACCGTCGAATTCAATCCTTCTCCGGACATCATCCACGACCAGAAAACGATCTACGGCTCGTGGGTAACCTCCATCTGGCGGATGGAAGAACTCGTCGAGCGGCTCGTGCGCTGGAACCTGCACCCCGCCGACCTCGTAACCCACCGCTTTGCCCTCTCCCAGGTCGCCGACGCCTACGCCCTCATGGCATCCGGGCGCTGCGGCAAAGTCGCCATCTGCTTCGACGAAGAGCTTCGTTCGTAACCCCGTCGTCCATCGCCCGGGCGGCTTCCGACGGCCGCCCGGGCCTCCCCGAATCCCCCATACCCCACCCACAACCCTGACCCAAAATCCCGACATGATCCAAGCAGCCCAACCCTCCCGAGACCCGGGCGCCAACCGGCGGCGCCGCACCACGCTCAAAGACGTGGCCAGGGAAGCCGGTCTCAGCATCGCGGCTGTCTCCATGGCTCTGCGAAACAGCCCGGACCTCGCCGCCGACACCGTCGCCCGCGTCAAGAAAATCGCCGCCGCCCTCGGCTACGCCCCCGACCCCGCCCTCGCCGCTCTCGCCGCCTACCGTTCCCGCGTGAGGCCACCGCGCGAGCTCGGCACCATCGCCTTCATTTCCAACTGGTCCACCCGCGACGGTTGGACCCGCCACCGCGATCCCAGCCTCATCCTCTCGGCGATGAAACGCCGCAGCCAGGAACTCGGCTACAAAATCGAACACTTCTGGGTGCCCGAGTGCGGAAACTCCCCGCGCCGGCTCGATCAGATCCTTCAGACCCGGGGCATCAAGGGCCTCATCCTCGCTCCCGAGGGCGAAGGCCGCCCGCACCCCGACCTGCAGTGGGACCGCTACTCCGTGGTCTGCATCACCCGTCCCTCAAACCCGGAGCCCTTCCAATACGTCTGCGTCGCCCACTTCCACGCCGTGATGACGTGCTGGCACCATCTCATGGACCGCGGCTACACCCGCATCGGGCTCGCCGTGGAAACCGAAATCAACCCGCACTGGCGCCACCAGTGGAACGCCGCCCACGAACAGGCCCGCTGCGAACACGGCCTGCAATCCTGCCGGATCCCGCCGCTCGCCATCTCCCGCAGCGAATCGCCTGCCAGGATTCGCCAATGGCTGCGCGAGTATCGGCCGGACGCTGTCATCTCCCGCTGCCCGCGCTTCGCCGAGGCCGCCGCCGCCGAGGGTCTTTCCATCCCTGGCGACATCGGCTACGTCTCGCTCAACATCGATGACGACCTGCCCGAGGCCACCGGCATCCGCCAGCCCTGCGAAGAGATCGGCATCGAAGCGATCGAAAACCTCCACTGGCAGCTCATCCGCAACCGCCGCGGGCGCCGCACCTTCGCCGTCGGTATCGAAGTGTCCGGCACATGGGTCGAGGGGTGCACCCTGCCCGTCCGCAGTCGTGACGGCGACCGCAATGCGCGGGCCCGCACCGCCACCGTCGCCGCCTGAGCCCGCGGCCGCCGCCCGCCCGCTTCCGCTTCCACCGAGAGCATCCGCCGCACCGTATCGCCCCGCCTGCCCGCAGCGGATCGCGCGCCCTTTCCCTTCACCTCATGGCTGACTCACTCGAACGCATCGAAAAAATCGCCCGCTCCGGCCCCTTCCAGCCGGAGTGGAATTCGCTCGCCGGCTACCAGATCCCCGATTGGTACCAGGATGCCAAGTTCGGCATCTTCATTCACTGGGGCGTCTATGCCGTCCCCGCCTATGGCAGTGAATGGTATCCGCGCGAGATGTACAATGCCGAAAACAGCCTGCACGGCATTTTCGAACATCACCGCAAGACGTGGGGGCCCGTCGACAAATTCGGCTACAAAGATTTCATCCCCCTGTTCACCGCCCGGCGATTCGATCCGGCGGCATGGGCCCGCCTCTTTCGCCGCGCCGGCGCCCGCTATGTGATCCCCGTCGCCGAGCACCACGACGGATTCCCCATGTATGACTCGGCCCTCACAGAATGGAACGCCGCCCGCATGGGCCCGAGGCGCGACCTGCTCGCCGAACTCGCGCAGGCGATTCGAAGCGAAGGCCTGCACTTCGGACTGTCCAACCACCGGGCCGAGAACTGGTGGTTCTTCGGCGGTGGCCGCAAGATCCCCTCCGACGTGCAGGACGAGCGCTACCGCGGCCTCTACGGCCCCGCGCGCGACCGCGAAGAATCCGAAAACGGCATCACGCCGCCCGACAAGGCGTTCCTCGACGATTGGTTGCTGCGCTGTGCCGAGCAGATCGACCGCTTCGAACCGGAGATCATGTGGTTCGACTGGTGGATTGCCCAGCCCGCCTTTCACGAGCATCTCAAACTCTACGCCGCCTACTACTACAACCGTGGCGTGAAGTGGCCCAACATGGTTGCCATCAACTACAAAAAGTTTGGCGGCGAATCCTTCCCCGACACCGCGGGCGTGCTCGATATCGAGCGCGGCCAGCTCGCCGACAAGCGCGACCTCTTCTGGCAGACCGACACCTCCGTCTCCAAAAACTCCTGGGGCTACGTCACCAACCAGCAATACAAGACGGTCAACTCCATCATCGACGACCTCGTCGATATCGTCAGCAAGAACGGCAGCCTGCTGCTCAACATCGGCCCCCGCGCCGACGGCACGATCCCCGAGGAGGAAGAACGCATGCTCCTGGAGATCGGCGACTGGCTCGAGCTCAACGGCGAGGCCATCTACGAAACGCGCCCATGGAAGATCTTCGGCGAGGGGCCGACGCACGTCGTCGACGGCACCTTTGCCAACGACGCCGAAACCTCGCGCGCCGACTTCACGCCGGAGGACATCCGCTTCACCACCCGGGGCTCCACCCTCTACGCCACGCTGCTCGAGTGGCCCGGCGACGGCGCCCGCATTCGTATCCACTCGCTCACTCCAGAAAACCTCGACGCTTCGATCCGGGAAGTCACCATGCTCGGCCATCCCGCCCCGCTCGACTGGGAGCAGTCGTCCGAAGGGCTCGCCGTGACCCTGCCCGAGCGTGCTCCCGGCAAACACGCCTTCGTCGTCAAGATCTCCACGGCCTGACCTCGCCGCCCGACGATGCCGCGCAGCGCCAGCCGATCGGCCACAAGCGCGCCTGCCACCCGGCCGGCGCCTCCCGCCGGTCGGCATCTGCGCATCGGCGTAGTGGTGGACCTGCATGGCCCACACGGGCGGGCCATCGCCGAGGGCATCGCCTCCACACCGGAACGCCGGTCCGGCACCGTGTGCGAGTTGCTCCCGCTCGACATCGCCCCCATCCGCGATGAGATCCCCGCCTTCGATGCCTTCATCGCCGAACGCGGCACCCCGTGGCTCCAGGCCATCGCCCCGGTTCGCCCGGTGGTGCTCATCGACGACCTCTTTCACCCGGAGGGCATGCACTCGATCGCCATGGATCATGAGGCGACCGGACAGGCCGCCGCCGCGCTCCTTCAGGAAACCGCCGCCGAGCACTTCGCCTTTCTTCAACCCGCGCAGGCCACGGAACAGGAAGCCGTGCCCGTCCGCCTTTGCCTCAAAGGGTTCACCGCCGGCCTGAGCGAAATCGCCCCCGGCATCCGGCGCGATCCGCCGCCCCCGATCACGGTCTGGACCCACGGCGGCTTCTCACACCTCGCCCGTCTGCTCCGCGAGGCCCCGCGCCCCATCGGCATACTCGCCGCCGACGATGTCCTCGCCATCGACCTGCTGCGCGTCTGCAACCGCCTCGGACTGACTATCCCCGGCGAAGTCGCCGTGGCCGGGATCGACGACAACCAGCTCCTCTGCCACCTCGCCAATCCGCGGCTCAGCAGCATTGCCACCGGCTATGATCGTGTCGCGGCCGAGGCGCTGCGGCTCGCCACCCGGCTCGCCCTGGGCGAATCCAGCGACGGGATACGTTTCCGCATCCCTCCCGGGACCGTCGCCGCCCGCGAAAGCACGGGCCACACCGAGGTGGACGATCCCGTCCTCACTCGAGCCCTCGCCTGCATCCGACAGCAGGCCCGACGGGGACTCCATGTCGATGAGGTGGCCGCCGCCGCGGGAGTGAGCCGCCGGACCCTCGAACAGCGTTTTCGCGAGCGCCTCGGAACCACTGCCAGCGATGAGATCGCCCGCGCCCGCCACGCCCTCGCCCGCAAACTGCTCCGGCACTCGGATCTGAGCATCGAGCGAATCTGCGAGTCGCTCCACACCACCCCGAA
>RFJS01000563.1 GCA_003694825.1 Verrucomicrobiota bacterium
CAGTTCTGGGAGGACATGGCGTTTTCCAGCACCAACGATATGATCCGATTCACTCCCGGTGCGGAGCGCGAGGTCAATCAGCAGGAAACCGGTGCCGGATCGCTCCTTTTCTGGGGAGACAACACGCGGATCCGTGGGATCCGGGTGGAGAATATCGTCCGCAACGGCTTTCGGACGAACATTCCTTCCGACGCCTACAACGCAGCGCGTTTCGAGTTCCAGCGGGGCCCCAACGCCATCCTCTTCGGAACGACGGGTGATCCGGCGGGCCTCGTGAACCGCACGACCCAGGATGCCGTGTTTCGCAACGAAGGCGTGTTTCAGAACCGGCTCACCGAGCACGGAGGGATCCGCAACAGTATCAACTACAACCGGGTCCTCGTCGATGATACATTCGCCGTTCGCCTCGCGGCCATGCGCGACGACGACAAATATTGGGTCGAGCCGAACTTTCAGGAGCAGACGCGCTTCTACGGGGCCGCGCAGTGGCGGGTCAACGACAAGCTCACGCTCAAGATTTCCGGCGAATATATCGATTGGCTGCGGGCCGCGCCCGAAATGGGCATTCACTTCGATGGGGTGACGCCGTTCCTCGAGGCGGCGAAGGCGCAGGGCAAGACGCCGGCCGAGTTGGCGCAGCCATCGGCGATCAACACCTGGCCGAACTACAACAACGGCTTGCCCCGCTACTTCAAGAACTGGGGGTATTCGGGCGGCAACACGACGCAGATCGTTTTCGATGGCAATGATGCGACGCCGGAGCTTCAGAACTGGCATTCGAAGCTCATGGGCGCGCCGGCCGAAGTGGTCGGAACGCAAAACGTTTCACTGCCCATTGGGTTCGCGCCGCTGGACTTCAATATCTTCGGAAACTCGCAGACGCAGAAGTTCAATGGATACAATGTCAACTTTGTCGCGCAGTATCGGGTAAATGACAAGATTCAGGTCGAGTATGCCCACAATCGGGAGATGATGAACTATGACTTCATCGCCAACTGGGACTCGACGCGGCTGAATATCGATGGCGCCTCTACGCTGCAGGACGGCGTCACCCCGAACCCGATGGCCGGAAAATACTTCGTGACCAACGCCACCAACTGGGGGCTCTGGCAGGATCGTTATATCACGAATCACCGTCTGACCGCCTCCTTCTCGCATGATTTTGCGGAGAAGGGGCCGGCCTGGCTGGGGAAACACGATGTTGCCGTCCTGCTGGAGCGCTTCGACCGCAAGCACTATTGGGACGGCATGCGCCTGGTGAATACAACGCCGCTGGAAGGCTATCAGCCGGAGTTGTGGGATCCCAACTGGTCCCACCAGAATGCGATTCGGTTCGTCAACTACGTCGATCTCGACACGAAGACGATCTACGGCGTGCACAACTCACGCGATTTCCTCGATTACGCCAAAACGGTGCCGGGCATCACGCCGGAGTGGATCCCGACCTATCAGGCAATCGGCGGCGGCCAGAGCTTTGACGAGCGCCTCGATTCCACGCTCATTGTCTGGCACGCCAAGTTCTGGGAGGATCGGATCGTGCCGACGGTTGGCTGGCGCAAGGACCGGATCGAACGCTACAACGGCACCGTGGGCCAGGATCCGAACCGGCCGGCCGGCGTCGCGCAATATGCGCGCGATGTGCAGATGGTGAAGGACGAGCAGCAGTCTGCCCTCGCACCGGATACCTACAGCTATGGCCTCGTCTTTCATGCCATCCGGGACATGGGCGCCCTCGACTATCTGTCGCTGTATTACAACCACTCGAACTCGTTTACATCGGCGGTGTTTTTCAATCTCCCGGACGGGAGCAAGGCACCAAACGCCGAGGGCGAAAACACCGACTATGGATTCAAGTTCGGCCTGATGCGCAACCGCGTGACCGGTGTCTTCAGTATTTTCGAGGCCACCAACAAGGGCAACGCCGACGTTCGGGGCATCAAGATGGGAAACCTCAGTCAGCTTTTCGAATACATCGGCAAAACGGAATACACCAACATTCCGCAGGTGTTCGAAACGCAGGATATCCAGAGCACCGGCTGGGAGTTTCAGGCTACGGCCAACCTCGCGCGCAACTGGCGTGCGACCGTCACGGTCGATCACTTCAAGACGGAAAAGACAAATATCGCCATGACGACGGGGCGGCTCACCGAGGAGTATCGCGACGAGTGGCTCCGCAATCCGGATGACATCATCGGCACGGGCACCGGCTCGCGCACGGTTCAGGAGGTGTTCGATGAGTTTTATTTCAGCTACCTCCAGGAGAAGGCCCAGGAGGGATCCCGGACGATGAATGAGCGCGCCTACAAGGTCACGCTGGTCACGAGCTACGACTTTCTCGAAGGCATGCTGCGCGGCTTCGGCGTCGGGCTCGACTACGTCTGGCAGGACCGCGCGCTCACCGGCTATGCCCTGCAGAATGTCGGCGGGGCCTGGGTGCCGGATCCGGACAACCCGTTTTTCAACGGCAAGATCGGGTATCTCGGGGCGCACGTCCGCTACAATCGCAAGCTGTTGAACGACAAACTCGACTGGACGATTCAGCTCAACGTCCGCAACATCGGCGACGTCGATCCCTACGTCATCCGTCATGGCGCCAGTGCCGACGCGCCGACCCAGAAGGTCCCCACCTATATCAGTCGCGGCGAGCCGCAGACCTTCATCCTGACCAACACGTTCCGGTTCTGAAGAACGGTCCGTGAGGCAGGTGTGCCTCCTCAACGTGCCTGCAGGGGCGGGGCTCCGGTGGAGTTCCCGCCCCGCATTTTTTTGCGCCGCCGGAGCGCGCCGCGGTGTTGTTGCGCGGTCTGTGCACCGATGACCGTGCCGTTACCCGGCACGGTAGCGGACGTGCGCCCCGAGATACCCGATCTTGCCGTTGAAAAACGGGTTGTCCGGATCCGGCACCCAGGC
>RFJS01000011.1 GCA_003694825.1 Verrucomicrobiota bacterium
GTCCATCTTGAACTCGACGCGGCCCGCCTTGACGGCCTTGATCGCCTCCGCAAGGTCCGGACTGACCGTGCCGGATTTTGGATTCGGCATCAATCCCTTGGGACCAAGGACCCGCGCGATCTGGCGCACCTCTTTCATCGCCTCAGGGGTGGCGACCGCCACGTCGAAATCGAGCCACCCTTCTTTGATTTTCTCGATGAGGTCTTCGAGTCCGGCATAGTCGGCACCCGCTTCGCGCGCGGCATCCGAATCAGTGGTGAAAGCGAGCACGGTCACCTTTTTGCCGCTCCCGTGCGGCAGGGTGACGGTGCCGCGCACCATCTGATCGCCCTGGCGCGGGTCTACGCCGAGGCGAAAAGCCATCTCGACGGTCTCGTCGAAACGGGCTTGAGGCATTTTCTTGAGCAGCGCGATGGCTTCCGAAAGCGGATACTCCGCCTTGCGGTCGACCAGCTCGAGCGCTGCACGGTATCGTTTGCTCGGTTTAATCATGGTTTTTTGCAGTCCAAACGCCCGAAGGCTCCTGCAACGGGTTAATCGACGACCTCGATGCCCATGCTCCGCGCCGTCCCGGCGATGATCCGGATGGCGGCTTCATCATCGCGGGCATTGAGGTCCTTCTTCTTCGTATTGGCGATTTCGAGAAGCTGCTTGCGGGTGACTTTCCCGACCTTGTCGCGGTTGGGCACCGCCGATCCCTTGGCGATATTGGAGGCTTTCTTCAGCAACACCGCAGCCGGAGGCGATTTGAGAATGAAGCTGAACGACTTGTCGGCGTAGACAGTGATCACCACCGGCAGAATCAGGCCGGCCTGGTCCTTCGTGCGGGCATTGAAGTCCTTGCAGAAGGCCATGATATTGACGCCCTGCGCGCCGAGCGCCGGACCGACCGGAGGAGCGGGATTTGCCGCACCGGCGGGAAGTTGAAGACGGATGATGCCAGTGACTTTCTTGGCCATGATATTCAGGATGCGTTACGCTCGACCTGCCAGTATTCGAGCTCGACCGGCGTAAACCGGCCAAAGATGGATACAGAAACCTTGAGTTTTCCCCGTTCGGGATCGATTTCGTCGATCCGGCCGTTGAGATTGAGGAACGGCCCATCGGTAATTTTGACCTCCTCGCCGACTTCGAACTGCACCTTCGGCACTTCTTTTCCGGATGCCGCTTCGATGCGCTCTTTGATCTCCCGGATTTCACTCTCGCGCAACGGCGTGGGCTGATCCCCGCCGACAAAACCGATGACACCGGAGGTTTCGCGAATGAAATACCAGGGTTTGTTGAGAATCTTGCCGTCCTTGTCGTAAAGACGCATGTGGACGAAGACGTAGCCCGGCATGAGCTTGCGCACCGTGCTCATCTTCTTGCCGCGCTTGACCTCCGAAACCGTCTCGGTCGGAAGGAGAACCTCGAGGATGTAATCATCCAGCTCCTCGATCGTTTTGAACTTCTCGATATACTGCTTCACCTTGCCCTCCTTGCCGGAGAGGGTGTGCACAGCATACCAGCGCGGTTCGTCCAGATTGGAGAGATCGTCAGACATCAATCAACGCGGCGGCGTCAGCTGACCCAGCTGGTGAACAGGTTGACCACCTGGTAGAGAGAAAAGTCCGCGATGCTCGTAAACAGGCCCAGAATAACGACGGCCACGATCACCACCAACGTGGAGTCACGCAGCTCATTGCGTGTCGGCCACGTCGCCTTCTTCAATTCGGCGATCATCTCGCCGACGAATATGCGAACACTGCGGAACGGGTTTTTCATTGATTAAAGAGTTGGCAGGCCAGGAGGGACTCGAACCCCCAACAAACGGTTTTGGAGACCGCTACTCTACCAATTGAGTTACTGGCCTGCAGTATCAGGGGAACACCTTTGCCGGGATTCTCCGTCGCGGAAAATCCCGGCCAAAGGCGAACAAATGTGAAGCTTATTCGATGATATCGGTGATACGACCGGCACCGATCGTACGACCACCCTCGCGGATAGCGAAGCGCTGGGTCTTCTCCATCGCGATCGGAGCGATCAGTTCGATCTCCACGGTGACGTTGTCACCGGGCATGACCATTTCGACGCCCTCGGGCAGCTTGATCACACCGGTCACGTCCGTGGTGCGGAAGTAGAACTGCGGACGGTAGCCGTTGAAAAACGGCGTATGACGGCCACCCTCTTCCTTGGTAAGGACGTAAATCTCGGCCTTGGCCTTGGTGTGGGGCGTGATCGACTTCGGTGCGGCGATGACCTGGCCGCGCTCGATCGCGGTCTTTTCAATACCGCGCAGCAGCACGCCGACATTGTCGCCAGCCTGACCCTGATCGAGCATCTTACGGAACATCTCGACACCCGTGACGACGGTCGACTGCGTCTCGCGCAGGCCGACGATCTCCACCGTGTCGCCGACCTTGACCACACCGCGCTCGATGCGGCCGGTTGCCACGGTGCCACGACCCGTGATCGAGAACACGTCCTCGACCGACATCAGGAAGGGCTTGTCGACCTCACGGGCCGGCTCGGGGATGTCATTGTCGATCGCATCCATGAGGGCCTGGATCGCGGCCTTGCCCTCTTCGGTGCCTTCCATCGCCGCAGTGGCGGAACCACGCACGATCGTGATGTCGTCACCCGGGAAATCGTATTTCGAGAGAAGCTCGCGCACCTCCATGTCGACAAGGTCGAGAAGCTCGGGGTCGTCGATGAGGTCGACCTTGTTGAGGAAAACGACGATCGCCGGAACACCAACCTGACGGGCAAGCAGGATGTGCTCGCGCGTCTGCGGCATCGGCCCGTCGGCAGCCGAAACCACGAGAATGGCTCCGTCCATCTGGGCGGCGCCCGTGATCATGTTCTTCACGAAGTCGGCGTGACCCGGGCAGTCGACGTGAGCGTAGTGACGCTTTTCCGTCTCATACTCGACGTGCGCGACCGAAATCGTCACGATCTTGGAATCGTCACGCACCGTGCCGCCCTTGGCGATTTCCGCGTACGACTTGAACTCTGCGAGCCCCTTCTCGGACTGGCATTTCAGAATCGCGGTCGTCAGCGTCGTCTTCCCGTGGTCAACGTGGCCAATCGTGCCAACATTAACGTGCGGTTTCGTTCTCTCGAATGTACCTTTAGCCATGTGGTTGTCAGTTGTTTAGAGTGTGAGTTCCAAGTTTAGAGCCGCGGAATTCGGACGACTTCCTAGCATGGAGCCCTTGACCGGACTTGAACCGGTGACCTCGTCCTTACCAAGGACGTGCTCTACCTGCTGAGCTACAAGGGCCTCCGAAATGCGTCGGAATTTGGAAACAGAAGGTCGAAATTGATTTTCGCAAAATTCGCCGTCAACCGAAATTTTCGCCTTCTTTCGCCCAGGACCGACACGGACCTTGAACGCGGGCGCCAATCCGCCAATTTCCTGCGCTCTCGTCCATAGAATTCTTTCGCGAGGAGCAAGATTTTCGGGCCTACGGCCCGATCAGGATCCGGTAATACCCGGGACCAACCCGCAAATCCAGACGGAGCCCGGTGCGAACGTAACGCCGGAAAAAACCCTCAACGGCAGCCGTTCCCGGCCCGACCGGCACAACAAGTGGCTCGCCGATCACACCGTCCTTGCCGACAAGGACGAGCATTTCGAAGGGACGCCAATCCGGCCACTCTGGTCCGGGACTGCCGGGAACTTCCTGTTCGAGCAACGCTTCGCCCCCGATCACCCTGCGCACCTCGATGACCCCGCGGCGCTCGCCGAGCGCAACTCGCTCCCGATCCACTCGACCGAACGCCGTGAGAAAGTGCCATCGAAACAAGCTCAGCGCCTCGCCGGGACCACCGATCACCGGCAATTGCGGAACAAGTCGCCCCGGCGGTTGCCCCTCGGGCACGAGAAATCGTCCGGGATAAAAATCGAACGCATCCGCCGGCGACCGGCCCCCTTCAAAAAGCCCCACCTCATCGGCCCCGTAATTCCATCGCGTCGGAAAATACAGGGGCTCGAGATCGAACAGGTAGAGCTGCTCACCGACGGCCGACTCCGGCCTGGAGGCATTGGCCCCAAGCCATTCAGCCCTTGAGCCAACGCCGTCTGCCCCACCCCGA
>RFJS01000106.1 GCA_003694825.1 Verrucomicrobiota bacterium
CGGAGGCGTTCGAGGCCGGCGCGGCGGAGTTCGGCGAAGGCCCAGATGTCGCGGAGCCGGGCCTGGAAGAGAGCGTCGGCTTCCTCGGGTGACTGGGGGATGATCTGGATGACGCCGGTGGCAGGTTCGACGAAGATGAGTTCGCCGGGGTGCGGAGGCGCTCCATGCGCCTCGGGGTCGAGACCGAGCCGCTGGTAGAGAGCGAGCTGGATGAAGTGTTGCGGGTAGTCGTCGCGGAGGGTTTCGGCGGCGGCGGGGAGGGGGCAGGTGACGGTTTTGACTTCGCGAATGAGGGCGGGGGCGCCGGGGCGGGGAAGGACCTGGTCGATGCGGCCCGAGAGGCAGATTTTCCAGCCGCGCTCGACGATTGTGCGGGTGAACGGCTGTTCGAAGAGGGCGTCCGGGGCCTTTTTGGTCGTCTGCCGGCGGAGTTCGTCGTGCCAGAGCTGTCCGAGGCGCGCGCGAGCGGGGTCGAAACGACGCGCGCCACCGGCAATGGGGCCGGTGGTGAACTCGGCGAATTCGTGGGCGTTGAGCGTGATCGAGCGATCAGCGACGGAGAACTGCATCGCGGGAAAGCGTGCCGGGGAGATGAGAGGGATGTCGAGCCGGAGGGTGTGCGGGGGCGAGGCGCGCCGGATGCGCGCTCACGGCGGCGGAGGGATGCGAAAGCCGGCCTCCTGGTGGAGGTATTCTTCGAGGGCTCGCGTGAGGCGGCGCACCTCGGGTGGCTCGGCGGTCTGGGCGTCGAGCGGGCGGGCGAGGATGCCGGTGGCGAGGTCGCGCTCTTCGCGATCGAGGCTGCAACGCCAGTTCTCCCGGACGGGGTAGCCTTCGTCGCGGGCGAGCAGGTAGAGGCTCTTCAGGTAGGTGATGTCGGGGCGGGCGTGCTCTTGCCAGGCGTCGAGGGCGCGCCGAAGGAGCGCGAAGACCGCGGCGCGGCTTTCTTCGTGGACGGGGTTGTCGGCAAGGATGCGGGCGAAGCGGCAGGCGGCGAGGAGCACGTCGTAGCGGCGGCCGAGATCGGGACGCTTTTTTACCGGGAGCGCGTCCCGGATGAACCAGGTGCGGCCCTGGTTGGCGGATTCGAGGGTGAGCTGGGCTTCGTCGAAGAGGTCGAGGACGGGGATTCGGCCGGGACTTTTCCGCGCGAGGCGCTGGAGGCAGACGAGGATGCCGTGTTCCGGGCAGATGGCGCGATGGCGGGCGAATTTTTCGCCGGCGTCGTCGCGGTCGAGAATGATGGCGGTGGTGAAGAGAGTGCGGGCGGCCATCGTCGCGGGGATGGTGAGGGGGCGCCGTGGGCCTCAAGCCGAGGAGGGAGGCGGCTCGGGGTGGGGGCCACGCTCTGCGACGGCGGTTCGGCCGGTGCCGGAATCGGCGCCCGGGGCTTCGGAGTCCCCGGGGCGCGGGGGCACGCCCGGGGCGGCGGGCTCAGCGGGCGGCCAGGGCGGCACGACGGCGCCGCCGGAGATGATGAGCTTCATGCCTTCGCCGACCGTCATATCGAGTTCGCGGATTTGCTGGCGGGGCACGAGGATGAGGAAGCCGCTGGTGGGGTTCGGCGTGGTGGGGATGAAGACGTTCCACACGTCTTCGGCCGTGCGCGCCTGGACCTCGCCGCCGCTGCGGCTGGTGAGAAAGCCGATGGCGTAGCTGCCCTCACGCGGGAAGGGCACGAGCACGACCTTGTCGAAGACGGCGCGCTGCTGGGCGGAAAAGGTGTCCACGATCTGCTTGACGGTCGTGTAGATCACGCTGATCAGCGGGACGCGGCGCATGAGCTTCTCGGCGGCATTGAAGAAGAAGCGCGTGACGACGTAGCGGGAAAGAAAGCCGAGCAGCGTGATCGCCAGGAGCACGATGATCGTCGCCGCGATGTTCCAGACGAGCGCAAGTTGTTGTTTGTTAAGAAGATCCTCCGGGAGCCAGAAAAACAGGTAGCGGGAGTAGCGGCCGCCGATCATGTTGACCAGCCAGGAGAGGACGAAGACGGTCACGCCGATCGGTGTGAGCACGATGACTCCAGCCACGAAGGCTCGCCGCAACGAGGTGAACGCCGAGTGTTTCATCCGTCCCGAAGAGGATGCGCCCCCGATTCGATGTCAAAATCCGAGGTGAGAATCGTCGGAAATCGCAGGCCGCGGGGCAACGCGCCGGGGCGGCGGAAAGGTAAAAATTGGGGTTGCCCACCGCACAGGGCGATCTTCACTTTCGACCCTTTCATGCAGTTACATGGCCCCAAGCGAGTCTATACGAGGGACTCCCTCGAGTTCTGGTTCGGTAAGCTTGAGCACGAGTGGGACGGCTACTTTTCCGAGGACCATCTCGCGAAGGGCAGGGAGCTCTACCGCAGCGGCGGAATCCGCGAGATCGAGCTGCACGGAGAAGAGGCCATTGTGCACTGCCGCGTCGAGAAGAAGGACGAGTATTCGGTGATCGAGTGGCGCAACGGCGGGCTGCACGTGCGTTCGTCGAATCCCGACAAGGATTTTGGCCGGACCGTGGCGGTGGCCGGACTCTACGAGATCGAAGAGCTTGTGGCCGATGAGATCGGCGAGCTGATCGAGGCGGCGGAATCGGCGGAGGGCAACGATAGGGGTTCCCGCGAGGGGAATGGCCGCAACGGGAACGGACGGAGCCGTGACGAGGCGAGCGAGTCGCTGCGCGAGATCGCCCATGTGCATGCGAAGCCGATCAAGCGTGCCTCGGGGACGCGCAAGGAGCGGGATGGCGCGGCGAAAGGATCGGCCGGGACGCGCTCGGCGGCCGGGCGCAGGCCGCGGCGGCAGATCCTGCTGCGGTTTTTCACTTCAGAGCGGGGGCTGGTTTGCGAACCGTGGTGGATGGAGAATGGCGAGGCGGCGGCCCCGGCCTATCCGGCCCGCGAAGGGGGCAGCGGCTCCGGGCAACGCCCTGCCGCGGTGGCGCCGAGTGTCGCGGAGCGCATGAAGCTCATCTCGCTCACGGCGCTGGCAAAGAAGTCCCATTTCCATTTCGAGGCCGATCTCGGTGCGTTCCTGCTCGAGAACGTCGAGGAGATCCCCCATTTCGTGCAAAACGTGCTGCCGGCGTGGGAGCGGCAGTTCAAGGTCGAGAAGACCGCGGTCGTCGACCATCTCGGGGCCGGTGTAGCCAGCGTCCAGGTGGAGGCCCGGGCGCGGCGGACAGCGGCGGCGGGTATCGACCTGGAGTGGATCTTCCGCTCCGGCGAACGCCTGATCGACGAGGACGGCGTGAAAGCGCTGGCGAAGGCCAATGGTCAGGCCGTGATGGTTCCCGATGTCGGGCTGGTTCGGCTCGAGCCGGAAAAGCTCGAGACCGTGCGGCGGTGGCGGGAAGCGGTCGGGGAGTTTCGCGCCGAGCACGCCCCGGCCTATCTGTTGTTTTCGCTGTTCAACGATCAGCGCTTC
>RFJS01000564.1 GCA_003694825.1 Verrucomicrobiota bacterium
ATGGTAGTGACCTCCTTCGGTTTTCCTGGTTGTTGCTTGTGTTTGTTGAAAGTCAGGTTCGAGACGCCAAACGGTGTTGCATGCCCCGTGCCAGGTCGGCGAAGAAACACACAAGCCACTGACAACCAGCCACTTAAAAACTACCCGCCGATCTTCAACCCCATCCCGAATTCGCGCGGCTGGGTGTGTGCACCCAGCATGGCGGCATCCCGGTGGTTGTTATTTCCCACCCTGGCGCTGCTTCAGCCGGTAGCGCACAAAATCGCGCGTGGTCCCGAGCAGTCGCGCCGCCGCAGAAACATTGCCCCCCGTCTGAGCGAGGGCACGGTCCACCAGAGTATCGATCGCTTCGTCGAGGACGAATCCCTCCTCGGGAAACACAAAATCCTCCCGCAACCACGCCGACGCGGCTCGCTCGCCACTGCCGGCCGCACCGGCCATCCGGGCGGCCAGACCATCAAAGCGGAGATCGCCGCCCTCGAAGACGACGGCGCGCTCGATCTCGTGCGCCAGCTCGCGAACATTGCCCGGCCAGCGGTAGGCGAGCAGGCGCCGGCGACCGATCTCGGGAATCTCGGCCACGGGCAGGCCATAGCGACGGCAGGTGCGCTCGATGAGCCGACGGGCCAGCGCGATGATATCCTCCCCGCGCTCCCGCAACGGGGGAATGCGCACCCGGAAAAGATCGAGGCGGTGGTAGAGATCCTCGCGAAATTTCCCCTCGCGCACGAGCGCCTGCAGGTCGGCGTTGGTCGCGGCGATGATGCGCACGTCGATGGCGTGGGTGCGGTTGCCGCCGACGCGCCGGATGGCGTGATCCTCGATCGCGGTGAGGAGCTTGGCCTGCAGGGGGAGCGGCAGGCTCGGCAGCTCATCGAGGAAGAGGTGCCACCATCGGCCGCCTCGAGCAGGCCGATGCGCGCGCTCTTCGCATCGGTGAAGGCACCCTTCTCGTGACCGAACAATTCGGACTCGGCGAGGCTCTCGGGAAGCGCCGAGCAGTTCACCTCGACCAGCGGCGCCCGGGCCCGCGGACCGTGGCGATGGATCCACCGGGCGATGGTCGTCTTGCCCGTGCCCGTTTCCCCCTCGATCAGCACGGGAGGATGGCGCTCCTTGAGGCGCCGGTCAGCGGCGAGGATGCGATCGAGCTGTTCCTGGACGGCGGCGAGGCTTGCGCCAAAGTAGAATGTATCGCCGTCCGCACCCTCTTCCTGGGTGCGCCGGTGCTCGTCCGCACGATCCTGTTGGCGCGCCCGGCGGGCCCGCTCGAACCGCACCGGCAGCTCTTCGACATCGAATGGTTTGGTGAGGTAGTCCGACGCTCCGAGGCGCATGGCCTCGACCGCTCCGGCCACACCGCCCTCCGCCGTCATCACGACCACCGGCGTGTCGGCCGGGATGAGCCCTTGCGCCAGCAGATCCGTCCCGCGTCCATCCGGCAGATTCACATCCAACAGGACAAAGTCGAAGGGCGTGGCATCGAGGGCGTTGCGGGCCTCGGCAAGATTGGCGACAGCCGTGACATCGGCGCCGAGTTTCTCCAGATAGGCGGCGATCCGGCGCCGCAAGAGCGCCTCGTCGTCGACAATGAGCACGGCGGCGTTTCTGAGGCGGACTCTGCTCATGCGCCCACCATGGCAGACTCCCGCCCGAAAAACCAGTGCATCAATATCGCGCCGGCCGCCGAAACATTGAGCGACTCCACCGCGCCGGCGCCGGGGATGAGCACGCGCTGCTCGCAGGCCGCCAGCACCGGGGGCGCGAGCCCCGCCTCCTCATTGCCCAGCACCAGCGCGACCGGCCGCCGCGGACCGTCTCCGGATCTGGATACGCGGACCCGCTCGAGCGGCGTCCCCTGGACGGCGGCACCGACGACGATGTAATGCGGACGGATGGCCCGGAGAAACCGCGGGAGGCTGCCCACGCAGCGCATTTCGACAAACTCCATGCCGCCTTCGGCGATCCGATAGGCCGCCTCCCCGGGCATCGCCTGATCGCGGTGCGCGGGAAACACCACATGCGGTATCCCGAAAAATGCCGCCGAGCGCATGAGCGCGCCGAGATTGTGGGGGTTGCTGATGCGGTCGAGCACGAGCAACGGCCGGTGACTGCGCGACCACGCCTCGATCTCCTCGCGCGCCAGCTCCCGGGGCGCCTCGCGCCGCGTGATGGCGACGATACCACCGTGGTGCACGGTTCCGGCGATCCTCGCCAGCTCGTCCGCCTTTACCTGGCGGTAGACACGCTTCTCGCGAGCCAGATAACGGCAATACTCCCCCACCCGCCGTCCTGTCGGCGGATCGAAGAAGAGCCGGATGACGCACTCCGGCCGACGCTCAAACACCGCGCTGACGGCCTTCAGGCCGCACACGGCTATTTCCCGGGAATCTCGCATGTCTCACGTCGCTAAACACTCACCCGGCAAGCGACGAGTGCGAATTTGCCCGCCCGGGCTTCAGTTGGCCGCGGCCGGCCGATCGACGTTGAACATAAACGGCAATGCCATGCGCACCCCGACGAGCTCGCCATCGTGAAGCCCGGGGGTGAACAGAAACTGACGCAGGGCGTTTTCGACCGGCTTCTTCAGCTCGCCCAGGGGCGATTGCACGATGCGGATGTCACGGCCCCGGCCACCGACGCCAACGACGAACTGCGCGACCACACGGGCATCCCCGCCAAGATAACGCGGCGAGACGGGATTCACGGCCCGCAAAAGCACCGGAAAACAGTCAGCAGGCGCCTTGATCCGAAGGCGCTTCGCCTTCTGCAATTCGATGCTGAGCTTGATCCACGCCCCGGGCGGGAGGGGGACGGCTTTGCCCCGGCGCGGGATCAACTCGAGCCCGTCCGCCAGCCTTTCACAATACCCCGCCAGCACCTCATCCTCGACCTGCCGCGCGTGCGAAAGACAGGTGCGGCCCGCCTCGCTCACCCGGCAAATGACAACCACCCGTTCACCGGCCCAATCCGCCGCCCAGGGCGGAGCGAAAAACGTCGCCTCCGGAAGTGCCCATTCGGCCGACTCGCTTTCAGCGTCCACCCGCAGTGCTGCCTCCGGTTCGGTCGGCATCCCGTGCCACCGCATCGCCTCGGCCAGCGTCACCTCCTCGATGAGCGGGGCCTCGTCGTTCCAGCCGGCCTGCCGGGCGGCCTCGACAAGTTCATCAAGCCCAAACCGGATGGCCCGCTCGAGCGGCAACCCCGGACCTCCCGGAAGCCACACACCGCGCGCCCCCCGCTCCAGCAACAACCGCGCCATATCCACCCGCCCTTCCGCGAGCGCCACTTCGACCGCGCCGATTTTTCCACTGTAGGCAAAGTCCGCGGGCGCCCCGAGATCGAGCAGGACCGCCAGGAGATCCCTCCGCCCGAGCGCGACCGCGTGCCAGACAGCCTCGGCACCGAGCTTCTCATGCTCGCCCCTGTCCAACTTTTCCCATGCTTTGCGCACCTTCGCCGCATCGCCGTCGAAAACCGCGTGGGCCAGATGGGATCCTCGATAGGCGGCCTCTTTCGCCGCTCCCCTTCCGGCCATCGCCATCAACATCAGGGCGATCCCGGCTCTCCATGTGAGACTCAAAAAGCGCATCAGTTGTATCTATTCTCCACCGACAGGCTGTCCCATTCCGAGGCAGCCGGCGAGGGTAAACTCTTCGCGATCGTGATAGAG
>RFJS01000107.1 GCA_003694825.1 Verrucomicrobiota bacterium
CCTCGGAAATCAATGCGACCGAGCGCCCCCGGGTCCGGCCGAGGCGGCGCCCAAGCTCCTGAGCGGCATACACACCGGCGAACCCTCCGCCGAGGATAATAACATCGAACACCTTGCGCGATTCCTGCTCCACGGTCTGCACGCTAAAGGGATTCTTCGCCCTCGCAAGGCGGCTCCGGGGTTTGTGGCGCGGTGTGCCGGTGGTAACTTTCCGGGCGTCCGCGGCGTCAGTGCTCCAGATCCATCCCGCCGCCTTTCCTCAGCATGAACCGCAAGGATGCCGCCCTGATTGTTGTCGCCGCCACCGCTTCGGTGCTCGCGGCCGCCCTCTATGTCGAAAACCGCCGGCTTCACGAGATCATCGCCCGCGAGGATCTCGACGGCCGCGCTGGTTCGGTGTCCGAGTCCGCCGCGACGCCACCGGTGACCGTGGCCGATGCCCCGGATGAACCGGCAGAGCCCGTCCGATCCGATGGACCGCCGCCGGCCGCCGCCGAAGCCGACACCCCGTCGCGCCCGCGCTCGGAGCGTTTCGAGCGCTTCGCGGAAAATATGAGCCGCATGCTCACCGATCCGGATTCCCGCGATGCCATCCTCACGCGAATGAAATCCCGCGTCGATCGCGTCTATGGTGACCTCTTCGTTGCGTTGGGGCTCGATGAAGTGCAGGCGGAGACCCTCAGGACGCTCCTCGCCGAGCGGCAGATGGCGCGCATGGAGGCCGGGATGTTGTTGCGCACCGCGGAGTCCGAGGAGGAGCGCGAGCAGGCGCGGCTCTGGCGCGAGGAGAAGCTGGCCTCGCTCGATGCGGGCCTCGAAGCCGTTCTCGGTCCGGAGGCGGGCCAGATCCTCGAGGAATACCAGCGGACCGCGCCCATCCGCAACGTGGTCGAGGACGTCTCGAGGCGGGCCAGCTATGTCGGTGCGCCGATGTCTGCCGAGCAGAGCGCGCGCTTGGTTTCGGTGATGCAGAGCGTTGACGAGACCCTGCCGTTGCCCGGGGCGGGGGATGCCGCGGCGGGCGATCTGCGGCGGGGGCCGGATACCGCGCAGCTCACGCCCGAATACGTGCAGAGCTACCTGGACAGCCTCCGCAAACAGAACCAGGCCGTGCTCGAGCGCGCCCGCGAATTCCTTTCGCCGGAGCAGCTCGAGGCGCTTGCCGACCAGCAGGTCGAAAACTTCGAGGCGACCGAGAAGCAGCTCAACTTCGCGCTCCGCAACCCGGATGTCACCCGGATGCCGTTTTTCGGCGGTCCCGGCGGACGGGGGGTTCGCGGGCGCGGTCCCGGGCCGGGCGGCCCGTGAGGCATCGGCATCGCGCCGCGGCTGACTGCCGTCGCCGGGAAGACGATCCCGGCCGCGCCGCTGCGCCCCAGGTTTCGCGGAAAGTCCGAACTTGCCCACCGACAATAGCGGCGGTTACCTACGCGGCTCTTTTCCAACCAACCGCCAACCAACGAGATTCTTTCCTTCAGCCATGCTCTCTCCCGAGACCCGTTCCCACATCGAAGAAATCAAGAAACGCGCCGGTCAGTTGTGGAGGTTTCTTTAACGTCGATCGCAAACGCCACGAAATCGAAGCGCTCGAGGCGCAGATGGCCCAGGAGGGGTTTTGGGACAACCAGAACGCCGCCCGGGACGTCATCAACCGCGCCAATCAGCTGAAGAAACTCGTCAACGGCATCGTCGATTTCCAGAAGAAGGTCGAGGATGCCGAAGTCATGGCCGACCTGCTCGACGAGGAGGGCGTGCAGGAGAACTCGCCGGAGGCTCAGGAATTTGATGCCACGGTCCTGGCTCTGCGCGACGTACTCGACGAGCTCGAGATCCAGAGTTTCCTCACCGAGCCCCACGACCACTGCAACGCCATCCTCAGCATCCATGCCGGGGCTGGTGGCACCGAGTCTTGTGACTGGGCGGACATGCTGCTGCGCATGTATACCCGGTGGGCCGAGCGCCGCGGCTGGGAGGTCGACATCCAGGAAATCGCTCCCGGTGAAGAGGCCGGCATCACCCGTGCCACCATGCTGCTCAAGGGGCCCAATGCCTACGGCTTCGCCAAGGCTGAGCGCGGCGTGCACCGGCTCGTGCGTATCAGCCCCTTCGATGCGAATAAGCGCCGGCACACTTCGTTCTGCGCCGTCGATGTCATCGCCGAGATCGAGGACGACACCGAGATCGAGATCAAGGACGAGGACATCAAGATCGAGACGTTCCGCTCTTCGGGCAAGGGCGGCCAGCACACCCAGAAAAACGATACAGCGGTGCGCATCACCCACCTTCCCACCGGCATCGTCTCCGCCTGCCAGAACGAACGCTCCCAGGCAAAAAACAAGGAGCAGGCCATGAAGATCCTCAAGGCCCGCATCTGGGAGAAGAAACAGGACGAGAAGCGATCCGAGCAGGAAAAATACTACGGCGAAAAGGGCGAGATCGGCTGGGGCAACCAGATCCGCAGCTACGTCTTCCAGCCCTACCAGATGGTCAAGGATCTGCGCACCGGCGTGGAAACCGGCAACATTCAGGCCGTGATGGATGGCGATCTCGACCGTTTCGTCCACGGTTGGCTCCGCGCCGGGTGCCCCCGGCAGCGCAGCAAGGAAATCGCCATCGAAGAATGATCGCCAAACCCGAGCTCGCCTACGCCGACCTCAAGCGCGCCTTCGCCGAGCAGCCGCTGTTCGAAGACAAGACATGGCGGCTCTCGCCGACGGCCTGGCCGTTGACCGCCGAGCAGGTCGAGGAACTCGAGGCCATCGGCACCGCGTGCCTCGAGTTATACCAGGCGCTCGAGACGCTCTACCGCCGCAGTTCGAGTGGGCGAAATCTGCTGCGCAACCGTGAGCTGCACGCCCCGTGGGCGGCGGAATACCTCGACCGCGGAAAGCCGGCATGGCTCGCCGAGTTGTCCCGCCTCCCGGCCCTTCGCGGCGTCATGCCGCCGGTGATCCGGCCCGACCTTCTCCTCACCGCCGACGGCTTTGCCCTCACCGAGCTCGACTCGGTGCCGGGGGGCATCGGGCTCACCGCCTTTCTCAACCGGCTCTTCTCACGGGCGCATGGCGACGCCATCCTCGGGCACGGCGACGCCATGATCGAGGGCTTCTACAAGGCGGTCACCCAGTCCGTGGCGACGCATGCGCACTCGCCGGTCGTGGCCATCATCGTCAGCGCGGAGGCGTCCACCTACCGGCCGGAAATGGAGTGGCTCGCGGCCGAACTCCAGAAGAAGGGCCGGCGGGTGATGTGTTTCGCCCCGGAGGAGGTCTTCCCGCTCGGCGGCGCGCTCTACTACGACAACGAGGGCACGCCGGAGAAGATCGACGTCGTCTATCGCTTCTACGAGTTGTTCGATCTCGAGAATGTATCCACGTCTAAATACATTCTCGAGGCGTGGCAGCAGGACGAGCTGGTCATCACGCCGGCTTACCGTCCCTTCCTCGAGGAGAAGCTTTCGCTCGCGCTCTTTCACCACCACCTCCTGCAGGACTTCTGGGCGGAGAATCTTTCGAAGCAGTCGCTGCGCCGCCTGCGGCGTCTCATCCCGCGCTCGTGGGTCGTCGATCCCGCTCCGTTGCCGCCGAGCGCCGTGCTCGACGGCCCGACTGTCGGTGGCCGTCTCATGAACGACTGGCGCGACCTCGCGCGCGCCTCGCAGCGGGGGCGCGAGCTGGTGCTCAAGGTATCCGGATTTCACGAACAGGCGTGGGGAGCGCGGAGCGTGATCGTTGGCAGCGATTGTTCCCGCGAAGAGTGGCAGCAGGGGGTCGAGCACGCCCTCGAGTCCGGCGACGAGCATCTCTACGTGCTCCAGGAATACCGCAAGCCGAAGCGCCTGCGCCATCCGCTCTATGCGGTGGACGGCCAGGGCGTTTACGAAGCGCAGGGGCGCCTGCGCCTCTGTCCCTACTTTTTCAATATCGGAGGAAAGGCGCAACTGGCCGGTGCCCTCGCCACGTTTTGCCCGCCGGACAAGAAGATCATTCACGGGATGGTGGACGCCGCGTTGCTCCCCTGCGTCCGGGTGTAGAAGAGCGCACTCAGGGGCGCGCTTTTGCGCCGGTGTCGGCGCTCAGCACGGAGGCGTGACGGATCCAGAGGGTAGGGGGGGGCTCCCTCGAGGCGAGGGCGGGGGGCGGCATTGGCACGGGTGGCCGTGCCCTCGGTCCGATCGGCGGTCCGCTCCGCTCAACTTGCGCGGACAAGCCCGGGAAAAAAAGAAACCGCCCTCTCCGCGGGGCAGGGGTAGATGGGCGGAGAGGGCGGTTTTTCGCTTGGGGGGGAAATCGAGTCGTCAGCCCATGCCGCCGGTGATGTAGGTCATGAGCTGTTCGGCGTGAGACTTGTGCGCCTCGACGAACCACCGGGTGATGTCACCCTGGGAGATGAGCCCGAGCAGTTTGCCGTCGGCGACAACCGGCAGGTGCCGGCAGCGGTTTTCGCTGATAAACTCGAGGGCGTCCTGAACGGTCGCGTCGGGCGAGATGATCTTTGGATTGCGCGTCATCACCTTCTCGAGAGGCGTTTCGGCGGGGTCGAGCCCCTCGGCGACCACCCGGTAGAGGACGTCGCGCTCGGTGAAAATGCCGACAAGGTTGCCGTCCTCGAGGACAACGACCGAGCCGACCTTGTGCTCATTCATCACCGCGACAGCGTCGGCGACAGTGGCGGTGACGGGAACGGAGTAGACGGAGCTGCCTTTGTCCGAGAGAAGGCTGGAAACAGGTGGGTTCATACAGAAAGCAAGTCCGACTAATAACCCTTCGCGGCGGGGAGGCAATGGTTTTTATGTGCAAGGCTTCATCAAATCCCGCCTTGCGAGGCGAGGCGTGCACCGTGGCCTGTTTTCCGCTCGATGGCGCCGGGGATGCCGAGCCGGGCGGATCACGGTCGTTCCGGCCGGGCGAGGTTTTTGAAGTTGATCGTCCTGAGCCTGGCCCCTCAAATCCGCCGCTTCATGCATCTGCGGGCCCTCAAACTGAATGGCTTCAAGAG
The DNA here is from genome assembly GCA_003694825.1 of Verrucomicrobiota bacterium. Taxonomy (GTDB): domain Bacteria; phylum Verrucomicrobiota; class Verrucomicrobiia; order Opitutales; family Opitutaceae; genus J108. The sequence continues at coordinate 4,999 of RFJS01000107.1, forward strand.
CTTCGCCGACCCGACCGAGCTTCGCTTCGAGCCGGGCGTCACCGCTGTCGTCGGCCCGAACGGGTGTGGCAAGAGCAACATCGCCGATGCCATTCGCTGGGTGCTCGGGGAGCAGAGCGCCAAGGCTCTGCGCGGCGGCAAGATGCAGGACGTCATCTTCGAGGGCACGGACCGCCGCAAGCCCCTGCAGATGTGCGAGGTCTCGCTGCTGCTTACCGACTGCGAGGAGCAGCTCGGCACCGATTTCAATGAGATCGAGATCACCCGGCGCGTCTCGCGCGATGGCGGCAGCGACTACTTCCTCAACGGGCGTCCCTGCCGGTTGAAGGACATTCAGAAGCTCTTCATGGATACCGGCGTGGGGCGGACTTCCTACTCGATCATGGCGCAGGGCCAGATCGATCAGATCCTCTCCTCGAAGCCGGAAGAACGCCGGGCCGTCTTCGAAGAGGCCGCAGGTATCACCAAATACAAGACACAGCGCCGCGAAGCCCTCAACAAGCTCAAGCTCGTCGACCAGAACCTCAGCCGCGTCACCGATGTGATCAATGAGGTCAGTCGGCAGATCACCAGCCTGCGCCGCCAGGCATCGAAGGCACTGCGCTACAAGCGCCTCAGCCACCGGCTGCGCCATCTCGATCTCGCCCACAACGGGCACGCGCACGAGATCCTGCGCTCCGCCATCAACCGGCTCGACGAACAGCTCCGCGCCCGCTCGGGCAACGTCGAGCAATACCGGGCCGGCCTCGAGAGCCGGGAGAGCGCCCTGGCCGAGGCCAGAAGCCGGCGCGGGCAGCTCCTGCAGCGGGTGCAGGAGGCCCAGCAGGCCGTGTTCGATCTCAAGAGCCAGAAGGAAGCCGCGCTCAACCAGGCGCACATGGCCGACATCCGGCGCAACAGCCTCGAGGAGCGCATCGCCCAGGCGCGGGACGACCTGGCCTCGATCGAAAAACAGCTCGCCGAGCTGTCCGAAAAAGCGGATGCCGGCGCGCAGGACAAGCAGGCTCAGCTCGACATCCTGACGCAGGCCGACGCCATTTTCCAGGAGCGCAACCGCGACCTGCAGGCGGTCGAGAAGCAGCTCCGCGAGGCCGATGAACGCCTCCGCCAGTTCAAGCATCAGCTCATGCAGGCCGAGAGTGAGATGGTGCGCCTGCGCAACACCTGCTCCAATCTCGAGGTCGAGCAGCGCACCGCCCAAGCGCGGCGCGAGCGGCTCGAAGAGGACTTTTCCGAGCAGGATGCCGCCGAGGCCGCCGCCGCCGAAGCGCTCGAAAAGGCGACCGCCGAAATTCGCGCGGCCGAAGAGGCGGAAAAGGCCGCCGAAGCCGCCGTCGCCGAGGCCCAGGAGCAGGTGGCCCAGTGCACCCGAGACTTTCGCGCCATGCAGGGGCGCATCCAGGAGCTGGATCGCGCGGTCGCCCAGAAGAGCGCCCGGCTGCGCCTGCTCCAGCAGCTGCAGGAGCGCCTCGAAGGTTTCGGCGCCGGGGCCAGGGCCATGCTCAAGGGACGTCTCGGCGGGGCCTTTTCCGGCCGCGCTTTCGAGGCGCTGAGCGCCTCGCTGAAGGTCAACACCGAGGATGCCCGCGCCGTGGAGGCACTCCTCGGTGCGGCCGTCGAGGCGGTCGTGGTCGGCGACGGCGAGACCGCCTGCGCCGCGCTCAGCCAGATCTCCGAGCAAAAGCTCGGGCGGGCCTGCCTGCAGTTCGAGGCGCCGCCGCTTCGCCTGGGAGCAGCCGGGGCGGCGGGCGTCGCCCTGCCCGAAGGGATCCGGCCCGCCACGAGCGCGCTCGCGGTCTCGCCGGAGGAGCTGGAGATGCATCCGGCCGCCGGCCTGCTCGGGGCCAGCTACATCATCGACGACGTCCATGCCTTCCTGCGCTTCTGGCGGGAAAACCCCGGCTTCGAATTCCTTTTTGCCGCCTCGAGCCGCGGTGAGCTCATCGACCGCCGCGGCCTGATCTACGGCGGCCAGGAAAAGAAGGACGCCGGCATTCTGCAGCGTGCCGCCGAGATGAAGCAGATCGCCGCGGAGATCGAGTCCGAGCAGAAACAGCTCGCCGAACTGCGCAGCGAAGCCGACGCGCTCAACGCCCGCATCGCCGAGGCGGAGAAGGCCGTCTCCGCCCGCCGCCGCGAGCACGTGCAGGCCACGCAGCGCACCGCATCCGCCCGCACCGAGGAAAAGTCAGCCGCCCGACGGCTCGAAGAGACCCGCGCCCGCCGCGCCCGCCTCGAGCGCGATCGCGAGACGGTTGAGAACACGCTGCGCGAAGTCGCCGAACGACTCGCCAGGGCCACGGCCGACCTCGAGGGCGGGGAGAAGAAAGTGCAGGCCGCGCGCGATGCCATCGCCGGCGTGGAGGGAGAGACCGCCGAGCTGCGGGCCGAGCGCGACCGGCGGATGGAAGCCGTCGCCGAGGCCAGGCTCGACCTTGCGGAAAAGCGGCAGAAGGTCGACGCCCTCGACCGTGGCCTCTCCGAAATCGAATTGACCCGCAGTTCGCTGCGGCAGCGGCGCGGCATGCTCCAGTCCGAGATCGAAAACTGGACCGAACAGATCGCCGAACTCAACGAGCGGGCGGCCAGCCAGCGTGCCGCCGCCGAAGAGGCCGAGAAATCGCTCGGCGTCGCCCAGGAGTCCGTCGAAAGCCTGCGGTCGGAACTGGCGGGCATCGAGGAGCAGTTGCAAACGATCGAGGACGAGCTGGCCACGCTGCGGCAGCAGTCCGAGGGATTGCGCTCGGAGGTTTCGCGCATCGAGCTCGAACTCACGGAAAAACGCGCCCGGCTGCAGTTCGTCCGTGAGGAAGTGGAGCGGGAGCACCAGGTCGACCTCTCCGAGATCAACTGGCGCCGCGAGCTCTGGCTCGCCGACCAGGAGCCGCCCGGACTGAAGGTGCTCGACCTCGACGAACAGGTGGCCGCGACCGATGCCGGGTCGGGCGGAGGCGAAGGGGCCGCGATGGAATCGACCGACGACGGCCGGGAGCCGCCCACCGCCGATTCGCAGAGCGGAGAGGAGGATGACGGCGCTTCCGAAGAGGGCGGGGACGAGTTCGCGCCCGAACCGGCGCATCGCGAACCCACCGCGGAGGAATTGGCCGTCTACGACGAGCCCGACTGGAACGCCATCCGCACCGAGGTCGACGCCCTGCGCAAGCGCCTCAACAGCATGGGGCCGGTCAACCTCGTCGCCATCGAGGAATACGGCGAACTCAAGCAGCGCTTCGAGTTCCTCAAGACACAGTGCGATGACCTCACTCGCTCCAAGGAGGAGCTGCTCGAAGCGATCGATGAGATCAACCGCACATCGCAGACCCAGTTCGCGGATACGTTTGAGCAGATCCGGAAAAACTTCGCCAGCACCTTCAACACGCTCTTCGGCGGCGGGCATGCCGACCTCCGGCTCCAGGAGAGCGAGGATGTGCTCGAGAGCGGCATCGAGATTGTCGCCCAGCCGCCGGGCACCCGGTTGCGCAGCATCACGCTGCTCTCCGGCGGCCAGAAAACGATGACGGCGGTGGCCCTGCTCTTCGCGATCTACCTGGTGAAGCCGAGCCCCTTCTGCCTGCTCGACGAGCTCGATGCGCCGCTGGACGAATCAAACATCGGGCGCTTCACCACGCTGCTCAAGGAGTTCACCAGGAACTCCCAGTTCATCATCATCACGCACAACAAGCGCACGATCGCCGCTTCGCAGAGCATCTATGGCGTGACGATGGAGGAGCGCGGTGTCTCCAAGGTCGTCTCCATGCGTTTTCACACCGAGCACGACGATCCGGATATGGCGCAGCTCAAGCTCGCCATCCCGGGGGCGGACTGACCGGGCATCCAGGAGCCCGATACGCTCGGCGCAGCGGGATGCGACGCTGCTGGCGCTGGGGTGGGGGCGGAAATGCGGCTTGGCGCCTATTGCGCCACCACGACCAGATCCGCGGAATCCTCGCGCACCGGTCCGCGCGCGAAGTCCCCGAAGATCTCCACCTCGGCGAAGCCCGCGCGGTAGAGCAGATGTTCCAGCTCGAAGAGGTGAAACCAGCGCAGGTCCATCTCGACACGGTCTTCCTGCTCTTTCGTTTCGCCGTCCCATGTTTCCAGCCGCGTCACGACATGCGCCACCTGCCGGCAGCGGTCGCGGCGGCACCGGGTGAACTGTCGGACCAGCTTCCCTCCGAGGCGAAACTCCCCTGCCGGGTGCTCCGGATCTTCCGGGTGCGCCAGCCGCGAGGGATCGGGATTGAAGACATCGAAGGCAAACAGCCCGCCGGGCGCCAGATGGGCCCGCGCGAGCGTGGGGGCGTCGAGCTGATCGTCCACCGTGAGCAGATGCTGAAAGCTGCGAAACGCGGCGAAGATGACCTCGAAACGGTGCGCGCCGAGGTCGAAGGCCTGCATGGAGTTGCAGTGCAGTTCCACGCGGTCCGCGCCGGGCTTGCCTCGGAAAACCTCGAGCATGGCCGGAGATGGGTCGATGCCGACGCACTCGATGCCGGCCTCGGCGACCGGCAGCAACACGCGCCCGGTCCCGCAGCCGAGTTCGAGCACCGGCCCGCCGCGCTCTTCCGCGAGCGAACGGTAGAACTCGATGTCTCCGCGCCGGGGCAGGATGGCGCCGCAGGCGGCGTCGTAGTAGCGGGCGAGGGTCTCATAGCCGTGTTCGAGCGCCATGACGCGAGGATGGCCCGAGGCGGCGGTTGCGTCGAGCCGATAGCGGCGGTTGTCCGGGAAGGGCGGATGCGGGAAACGGCGCGCCGGGCATTGCCTTGCAGGGGGATTTTCGCCTGACTCTCGCCTCGTGATTTCGCTTCCCAGCCGGATTCTGCAGCTTTTTCGCCGGGATCGTCGCGAGACGGAGGATACCGGCGAGGCCGGGGAGCGTCTCGCGGCCGAGTGGCTTCGGCGCGAGAAGGGCTTTCGCATCCTCGCCCGCAACTGGCGGGCACGGCGGGACCGGCGGCTGGAGCTGGATATCGTGGCCCGCGACGGCGAGGCTCTGGTCTTCGTGGAGGTGAAAACACGAGCGCCCGAGGCCCTGGTGCCGGGCTACCATGCCGCGGTGACGCCGGCCAAAAAGCGTTCGGTGCGCCGCGCTGCGAAGGCCTATGTGGCCTCGCTGGCGGAGCGGCCG
>RFJS01000108.1 GCA_003694825.1 Verrucomicrobiota bacterium
CCCGAGGCGCTCGCCCAAACCACCGAAAATCTCGCCCGCGCCGTCGCCAGCGCACTCGGCTGAAGCACAGCGCTCTCCTTACGGCGCCGGCGGCAAATCTTCCAGCGGCGTCTCCTCGGTGTAGAGGTTTTTCAACGACGCGATTTTCTCGAGAATCTCCCACGAATCCGCCGTCACCCGCGTCTTGTAGAGACTGAGCGACTCCAACTCGCCGAGGCCGGCGAGCGCCGCCACTGTCTCGTTGCCGATCGCCGTCTCGCCGAGCCGAAGCGTGCGCAGGTGGCGCATTGCCGCCAGGACGGGAGCCGAGGCATCCGTCACCGCTGTGCCCGTCAGGTCGAGGCGCTCGATGCGGTCGGCAATGGGGACAAACCTTGCCAGGTCTGCGTCGCCGAATCCGTTCCCCAACGGAGAAGCATCCACCCTGAGGCGTCCGGACGCGGCATCGGCGGGTTGAATCACCCCTGGATAACGCTCGCGAAGTCTCTGGAGGATCACTGCCGGGTCATCCGTCGCTCGCACATCCTCGACCGCCTCCGGCTGCGCCGCCGCCTCTTCCGGCTCAGTGGCCGGGACCTCACTCTCCGGACGCGCCTCGGACGGAGCCGACGCGCCGGCTTCCTCCTCCGCCTCCGCCGCCGAGGGTAGCGGGACGGGCGGTTCTTCAGCGGCATGGCCCGCCGCCTGCGCTTCGCTTTCCGCACCACTCGCCTGCCACGGCCACCACGGCGCGTATTCGGTCAGATAACCGTCACCGTGCACCCGCGCCGTGCCGAAATACGTCGCCGCCATCACGGCGATACATGCGAACAGAAGGCAGAGCCGATACCACCCACGCCAGAGGCGCTCCACCGCGTATCCCCGGGCGAAACGGAAAAACGCCGCCAGGACCGCGAACCCGGCCGCGGCCCATCCACTGATGAGGTGCCACTTCATCCATACGCCGTCACCACCATCCGTTTCCTGCAACAACGTGCCGCTCGCGGCAGCCGCCACCGCGCCCGCCGCCGCGCAGAAAACGAGCAGCCGGGTGCGCGCGCGGAAGCGCCCGAAACTCACCAGCGCCATGCCCTCGAGCAGCGCCGCATAGAGCAACAGCGCGAACGGGAAGGCCGAGATCACCACATGCAAACGCCCGAGAAACGGAGCGACCCACGCCTCCTGCGCCCGCCAGGCGAGCAACATGGCGACCGGACTTGCCGCCAGGATCAGGACCATCCAGGGCACCGACCCGAGCCCGGTGCGGAGCGGCGCCCGGACCGTTTTTACCTGCTTCGGGGCATCCGGCCCGGCTTTGCGCGGCTCCGATGGAGCGGCACCCTCCCGGGACGGCTCGGAGTTTTCCGGTTTGGCTGCGTCGTTTGCTTCCATGTGAAATGAGCGTGGAGAGATCTGCCGCGGCAGCGGCTTTTCCCCCAGCGTGTCCACACCCGGAGACGGCGCCAGACCAATCTCGAGACCCGCTCAGCTCACGTCCATCCGAAGCCTCCTGTGCGCCGCGTCGGACCACCCCCATTGAACCCGCGCCTCCCGGGAGGCACCAACCCGTTGCCCCGGCGCCCTGGCAGCATCAACGCCGACATGGCCGCGACCGACGGGAGCACGCTCGAGCTCCGGACGGCCGGCGCGCATCTCATCGGCCAGTGCCCCCACCCAACCGGCCCAGCCCACAGCCCACCTTTCCTCACCGACCGCAAGGCGCCGTCGTGGTGGAATCGCAAGAGCGCCGAAGCGGAGCGCGCGCGCACGACACCCCAGCGCATCTTCACGATAGTCCCGAGCGCCTGATCGACTCCGCCATCCTGATCCCAACCGGCGGCCAGATGGATCACACCGGAGAAAGCCCCCTAAGGGATATAGAAAAGAAATTTCGCCACCCCGCCTGTGGCCATCGACAATATACAAACCTCAAACGTTTGCAGCTTGCCGATCTTTTTCGCCATTTGCGCCATCGCCGTGATACACAAGGCCCCAACGACGCAAAACACGGTCAACCCAGCCGTTTAAAAAAAGCGGACTCGCTAAGACCTCCGCCAAAGGCATAACAAACGCTGAGGGGAACCCTTAATATACACACAGGAAGAACGCTGCGGATTATCAAATTCAACGTGCCAGCGAGGATGAGAAAATGCAGCCGCGCATCGTCAACCACCAGTGCTCTCAAAGCGGCATCCGAACCACCTTTACTGCCGAGTGCGGCTTTTCTGGAATAAAAAGAACAGGCAACACGCCCAGAATCGCGACCACCGAGCCCGCACTCCAACAATGTGCGCCCCCATAGCGCCCCGCCAGGAATCGAGAGCTTCACCAGAACGAAACACCCACTGCACAGACACGCCGGAAAGCTTGTGAGAAAAGGATCGCCAGACCATCCATGAGGTTCATTCGTTGACCGACGAGACCGATTCCATGCCCAGATCGACTTTGGGTAAGGCAAAGGCGGTGGTCCCAACCGTCGAGAACAGAAGTAACGCCACCAAGCAATCGAAATGAAATGCCATCGACGCGGTTTCCGGCGCCCACCAAATGAGTGCAACACACAGGCCGCTCAAAATCGCGCCAAAGAAAGTAGACGGCCTCTGCCGTCCTCACCGCCCCTTCCAGTTGTCTGAAACCGCCCCCCTGATCGGGTCGGTAAACGCGTCCACGCAGCGAGGTATCGTGAGGGCGAGCCCCACCTGCGCCAGATTCTCAGCGAATGCGATGGCAAGGACAGGGCGGACCGGCTGCGCCACCGTATTGACCGCGAAGGTTTCGGCGCCCCCGGGCATGAACGCGTTTGAGCCGGGACTCCCGTCCTCAAACCACAGGGGCCGTGCTCATGGCCGATCGGTATTCCCGCCTCGATCAATGCGCCCCCGGAAACCGCCGTCATATTTCTCTTCGAACGTATCCAAGGCCCTAACCGCAAAGAGAACCGTCCTTTCCGGGAAGAAAGTCTTCTTCTCCACATCGGACCTGCAATCGACACCACACTGGGAAAAGTTTGCGATCTCATTCAATAAAGAAACGGCTCGTCGACCTGATATCCCTGGATGACCGCCCCACGAGGATCTCAAATTCGCCCGGCTCAACATCCCGGACACCATCCTGGCCCGTAAAGGCGAGATCCGTTGCGGGGTTGATCGAAAACCGCACAACCCGCTCCTCCCCTGCATCCAGATAGATCTTCTCAAAGGCAATCAATTGCCTGGCCGGCCGAATTATACTGGCAACGAGATCCCTGAAGTAGACCTGGACGACCTCTGCACCCGCGCGCGGCCCCACGTTACGGATTCGAATCGAAACGTGAACGACCTCATTCCGGTGATACCTGCCCTTCGACAGCTCCACCTCGCCATAGGCGAACTCCGTGTATGACAGCCCATAGCCAAACGGATACAGTGGGCCCGGCTCTTCATCCAGGTAGTCCTTGTAAAAGGAAATGGCCTTTTGCGAGTAATATACGGGGAGCTGTCCGACTGACCGGGGCACGGTCACGGGCAGCCGTCCGCTGGGATCGACAAGACCGAACAAGATCCGAGCCACAGCACGCCCCCCTTCCTGCCCGAGATAAAACGTATTTAGAATCGCGTCCGCGTTTGCGGCAATCTCCGGCTCCGAATAACAACGGCCGCCCATATAGAGAACAACGACCGGCACGCCGGTCGCTTTTAAACGCCGGAAAAGCTCGCGCTGATTACCCAACAGATCGAGACGAGCCCGGTCGCCTTTGATGCCTTCGACAAAGAAGGCTTCGCGGCTGGTCCCGGTGTTGCCTCCGAGGCAGAGGACGGCGACGTCCGATCCCGCCGCAAGGTCGACCGCCCGCTGAATGGAGGCTTCCTCCTCCGCCAGCGAGATCGACTCCAGCACGGTTTGCCTGCCATCCCACCCTACTTTCGGAATCCTGCACCCCAGTTCATACTGAAGCTCGACTCCTTCCGGAGACACCTCCCGCAGCCCATCGAGAATGCTGCAGGTGGCGTCATTGCCGACAGTGTAATTTCCAACCTCCCACGAAGCGGCATTGGGGCCGATCACGGCAATGCGCGACACACTGCCCGGCCGGAATGGCAGCACCGCATTGGCGTTCTTCAGCAAAACCACCGATTCCTCGGCGAGCCGTCGCGCCACGGCGACGTGTGCTTCGCAGCCGACGATCTGCTCTGCCTTCTCTTCCTCGACCAAGGGGTCCTCAAACAGCCCGAGCATGAACTTGAGGCGCAGGACCCGTCTCACACTGGCGTCGAGACATCGTTCCAGCTCAGGTCGATCGCGAATCACTTCCACCAATTGCGAATACGCCTGCCCTACCGGCAGATCCATGTCCACCCCTGCAGAGAGCGCCAGGGCCGCAGCATCGCCTGGAGACTCGGCCACGTGCTGAAAAAACTCCAGCCGCGGCACGTCGTTGTAATCGGACACGACATAACCTTCAAATCCCCACCGCTCACGCAGCAAATCCGTGAGCAACCAGCGGTTGGCGTGCGCAGGGACTCCGTCGACATCGCAATGCGAAGCCATCATCCCCTGAGCCCCCGCCTCCCGCACCGCCGCTTCAAACGGCGGGAGAATCTCGTCGAACAACCTGAACCGATCGACCGTGGTCTCGGCGAAGTTTCTGCCTCCAGCCACCTGACCGTAACCGGCAAAGTGCTTCGGCGATGCGATAACGTGCGTGAAACCGGGATTGCCCGAGGCGCCGCCCTGCAAGCCGGTCACCGCAGCCACTCCCATGGCCGACACAAGGCAGGTATCCTCGCCAAAGGTTTCCTCGAGTCGTCCCCACCGCGGATCTCTCCCGAGATCGAGCACCGGAGTATGCGCCTCATGCGCACCCCGCGCCCGCGCTTCACGTCCAACGCAATCGAAAGCTTCCTGCACCAGAGAAGGGTTCCAACTCGACGCCATGGCCAGGGGAACCGGCAGCACGGTCGAATTGTATCCAGCGTGCCCGTGCGCACACTCACTGCCGATCAGCGCCGGGATACCAAGCCGTGTTTCCATTCGCAGGCGCCGCTGCAGGTCGTTCACCACGCGCACGCTCTCCCGTGGTTTCCGTGGATCAAACGTGTTCTCGATCTGGCCGATGCCATTTGCCAGGCCGGCCCGCACGGCATTGACAATCCCCGCAAGACCTTCCTCCGCGGCCGTCGAATCGCGCAGGCTGAGCGCACACACCTGGGCGACTTTCTCCTCCAGAGTCATTCTCGACAACAAGTCTTCGACCCGCTCAACGATCGGAGCTTCGGGATTCTGGTAGACTGGGGGCAGGTTCATCACACTTTTCTCGTGAGAAAAAATCCCGAACGATCTCCGTCGGGACAGGCATCACATATTAGCAGGCCCCGATGCGGGCCGACAATGGATCGCTTGGCTATTCTTTGTCGTTTTGCATCCGGCTCTTTCCGAAACCCCATCGACCGCCGAACGGAATTTGACAAAAGATACTCCAAACGTTCGGTCGCAAATCTTCGCTGAGAATGCTTGCCTCGACGGTCAGCAAACTCCCGCTCATGGGCTCCCTCCCCCTGCCTGCCCCGGAGACAGCCCCATTTGGCAAGATGTCGCACATCCGTCCCAATATCCTCTTTATTTTTGCGGATCAGTTCCGAGCCGATTGCATCGCGGCGCTGGGAAATGACCGGATACGAACGCCCAATATCGATCGGCTCGTGCGCGAGGGTACGGTCTTCAGCCGCTGCTACACGCCGAGCCCGGTTTGCATGCCGGCACGATACGCGCTGACCAGCGGTCTGCCGCCGCACCTGACCGGCTGCGTGGACAATCAGCAAATGACCGAAAAGCACGGCAGCTTCATCGAAGCGCTCGGCACCCTTGGCTATCAGACTCACGGCGTCGGCAAGATGCATTTCCCAAAAGCTCACGGCGACTGGGGGTTTCAGTCCCGCGACCACGCCGAAGAACTCGCGGGTGAATCCGCACGGGACGACTACCGGACATTTCTGGCTGAATCCGGCTTCGGCCATGTCAGAGACCCCTACGGCTTCCGCAGCGAATATTACTACATCCCACAGCCGTCTCAGTTGCCGGACAAGCTGCACAGCAGCACCTGGGTGGCTGATCGATCGATCGACTTTCTGCGAAGACGCGACGCGCGAAAACCCTTTTTCCTTTGGAGCAGTTTCATCAAACCCCACCCGCCTTTCGAAAGCCCCTACCCCTGGTCGCGCCTCTACCGAATGCATGAAATCGAGGGGCCGTTTCTCCCTGACGGCTTCGCAGAACAGCAGAACTTCTGGAACAAAGTCCAGGCGCGCTACAAGTATATGGATGGCGGCCGGAGCGGCTTTCTGGATCGCATGATCATTGCCGCTTACTACAGCATGATCTCTCACGTGGATTATCAGGTGGGGCGGATCCTCGACGCGCTCGGACCCGAGATCGACAACACCCTCATCGTATTTTCATCGGATCATGGCGAAATGCTCGGAGACTATGGCTGCTATGGAAAGCGCTCCATGCTGGACGCCTCCGCCCATGTCCCTTTGCTTGTTCGGCTCCCGAGCCGGTTTGCCCCGGGGAAAACGGTGACGTGCGCGGCGTCACTGCTCGACCTCTATCCCACATTCGTCGAAATCGCCGGAGGACAACCCGACAGTGTGAGCGAAGGCCTCAGCCTGCAGCGCCTTCAGCACTGGCACGACGAAAGCCGCTGCGTCTTCTCTCAATTTTCACAAAACCAGCTCGGCCTCTACATGGTGGCCAACAGCGAGTGGAAATACATCTACAGCGCCGCCGACAACAAGGAGTGGCTCTACCACGGTGGTTTTGAAAACATCAACCTTGCCGGAGTCGACCAATACGAGCCGGTCAAAAAACAGATGAAAGGCCGGCTCATCGAACGATTCCGCACCAATGGCTACGAACTCCCTCTCGACGGAGATGACTGGGCCCGCTTCCCATCTCCCGAACTCCCGGCCGATCAAGACGACGGGCTGCTCTTTCAGGATCCTCCCGAGCTTTCCCGGGACCTGGCTGAGCTTGGCCCGGACTACCAGCATGCTGGCGTCGACACATCCTCCGAAAAACACAACCTGCTCCAACGCCTCGCGAAGCAGTCCCGAATTCCCGCCCGAACCGCGACAAAAGCAGGATCCGGATCTGAATGAATGCCCTACTGATGCCGCGGAGCTGTCATACCATGGCCTTCCTGCGAGGAATCCTGATTCTCTGCATGCTTCCCCTTGCCACTGGCGCCCAGATCAAACACGGACTGCGCGATAAACAAGGGCGCCACATTGTCGCCCGCGGCTTCGTCGTCATCACTGAAGATGCCGCCGGCGATGTATGCTACAATGCCGATGATTATGCCCGCATGGTGCGCCTGGGAGCCAACTATCAGGTCACTCGCCTCGCACTCGGACGTCTCAGCGCGTTTCCCGGCAGCCGCCTCGACCCGGCCTACCTGGAGAGACTCGACAACATGGTGGCGCTTGGCCGCAACGCCGGGTAGAAAACCATCTTCAAGATGACCACCTATCGCACCAGGGGTTTCACCTGGGAGGCATTCTGGACCAATGAAAACAACGCGTTCGATCTCTATCTCGATGCGTGGCGGGTCATCTGGTCGCGTTACCAGAACGATCCGAGCGTCGTCGGCTACGACCTCATCAACGAACCGCGCAAGCTCATGATGGAGATCACTTACGACGACCTCACTTCGCAATTCTTATTGCCGTATTACCGGCGACTGATCGATGCCAAGAATCAATACAACCCGAACAAAGAGGCGATCTGTCAGGCAATTTTCATGAACAAAGGAGAGGCCATCAATGGCAGTCAATACGCCGAGATCAAGGAACCGATCAATCGACCCAACGTTTATTTCTCTCCCCACGTTTATCTGGGTGAGATCGAGCAGATCGAACCGGTGATGGCCCGCCTCGAGAAAGAGGCTGATCTATGGGGTGCTCCCATGTTCATCGGCGAATGGGGCATGCCCACCTATGAATCCACGGACATCTCGATCGACGAGCAATTCGAGTTCGCTCGCCTTTATCAGGAGACCGCAACCTGTTTCGACCGCACCGGCGTCGGCACGATCAAGGCCTGGTTCACAGGAACCCGGACCATGCAGGACTTCCTGCCGCGGGGCCGCTCCACCTGGTCGATTTTCAGTGACAAAGCGGCTGTCGGCACCGCGGAACGCAAATACATCACCGACATCATTGCACGCCCCTATCCCCAGGCCATCGCTGGCGACATCTTCTCGTTCGCCTTCAATTTCGCGACACGCGAACTCACCGTCGAAATCGCTACCGACAACGCCAAAGGCGCATCCCGCATCTTCGTCGGTGCCGATCGTCATTACCCCGACGGCTTCTCCCTCTTCGTTGGAGATGCTCTCATTCTCGCCCACAACCCCCTCGACGCCGGGCCCCTGACTGCAGTCCAAAACCTGACAGGCCACTCACCTCAAGACTTCATCTGGGATCCCGCCACCCAGCAGTTGACGATCCTGCGGTGGCCCCGCGACCGGGCGCGCGTGACGCTGCGAATCGCCCCCGGCATTCACAGACCCGACAACGACTTGCTGCGAACGCCTTGATCAGGCTCCTACACCGTTTCGCGGCCGGCATCTTTCTTCCCGACGGCGCTTTCGTGGCGACTTCCCCTCGCGTGAGCTGCCATCGGGTATCCCCCTAAATCCGCGACCGGTCCCTCACTGCGGCCCATCCTTCCCGATTTCGACATAGCGCTGTCGCCATGCCCTCGGCGAACAGCCATAGCGTTTTTTGAATTCGGAAGACAGGTGAAACGGCGAGCTGTAGCCCATCCGATCGGCGATCTGGGCGATCGTCAATGAGGTGCTCTGAAGAAACCCCCGCACTCGTCGAAGCCGCAGATCCGCGGAATACTGCTTCGGCGAGAGTCCCGTGTGGGCCTTGAAAGCCCGCCGCAGGTGGGATTCACACACGCCCAACTCCCGGGCGAGGTTGCGAATCTGAAACGGCTGACCACACCGCTCGATGAGCAAATTCATCGCCCGCTGGACGACCCCGCCCATGCGGGACGTCGCCCCCCCGGGAAAATCGCGAAGCGCGACCACGTGGGCCATCACCAGCAGAGCCGCCGCCGCGAGCTGTGCCGCATAGCCAGGGGGCCGGTTCTGCGCGAGCAGATGACAGCGATCCACGGCCTCAGTCAGCTCAGGCTGCTCACCCAGATGACAGACCGCCCGACCCGGATCCAGAATCTGGCTGCGCCACAGCTGATCCGGCACCGCTCCAACCATCTCCACCCAACTCTCCACCCATCCCACATCGCGGTCCGGCGCGTAGCGATGCCACACCCCGGGGAAGACGAAAAACACACTTCCTTTCCCGACCGCTCGCAGCCCCGTCGGCGCCGACTCAAACCATCCGCGTCCCTCGCGAATCAAAATCACCTGCCAGCAGTCCAACACCCGGCCCGTATCCCAAGAGAACAAATGATCCGCGGGATGCCCGGCCTCGCGGGCCGGATAGTCAACGCCCGCCGGCGTCGTCACCACCCCAGTCGACGTCACGGCTGCCCCCCAAACCAGGCTGTCCTCCGCGAGCGGAAGGTATGTGAAGTAGTCCTGCATCCTGATCGTTTTTTGTATGCTAAAGCGCATTCGTTCAATTCCCAAAATCCGGGATCGACGCTACCCTTCCCCCCACCAAAATGCAGGAAACTACCCTCTCCTACTCTGCGGCCCGGGAGCTCTACGCCGGCCTCGGTGTCGACACCGAACAGGCCCTCCAAACCCTCGCCTCGATCCCCATCTCCCTGCACTGCTGGCAGGGCGATGATGTCGGCGGCTTCGAACACGAAAACAGCGCGCTCAGCGGCGGCGGCATCCAGGCCACCGGAAACTACCCGGGAAAGGCGCGCACCATCGACGAACTACGCCAGGATTTGCAAACCGCTCTCAGCCTCATCCCGGGCAGGCATCGGCTCAACCTCCATGCGTGCTACGCGGACCTTGGCGGGAAGAAAGTGGAACGCAATGAATACACCGTCGAGCATTTTCAGAGCTGGATCGATTGGTGCAAGGCCCACGGAATGGGCATGGACTTCAATCCAAGCTTCTTTTCGCACCCGCTGGCCAACGATGGCCTTACCCTGAGCCATCCCGATGAGGCGATACGCCAGTTCTGGATCGAACACGGTATTGCCTGCCGCAAGATCGGCGCTGAAGCCGGCAGGCAACTCGGAACACCGGCCGTCACCAACATCTGGATCCCCGATGGCTCCAAAGACATCCCGGTAGACCGGAAAGGCCCGCGCCTGCGGCTCGAAGCCGCCCTCGACGAGATCCTGAAAGAGCCCATCGATGCGCAATACAACCTCGACGCGCTCGAATCCAAACTGTTCGGCATCGGCTCTGAATCCTATGTCGTCGGCTCTCACGAATTCTACCTCGGGTATGCCATCACGCGCCAAAAGCTGATCTGCCTCGACGCCGGCCACTTCCACCCGACTGAGAACGTTTCAGACAAAATCTCCTCCGTGCTCCAATACGTCCCCGGAATCCTGCTCCACGTCAGCCGCGGCGTCCGCTGGGACAGCGACCATGTCGTCATCGCCGACGACCAAACCCGAGCCATCACTGAAGAGGTGATACGGGGTGGATTCCTCGGACGCACCCACTTTGGCCTCGATTTCTTCGACGCCAGCATCAACCGGATCGCCGCATGGATCATCGGCACCCGCAGCCTCTTGAA
Source organism: Verrucomicrobiota bacterium (assembly GCA_003694825.1). Taxonomy (GTDB): domain Bacteria; phylum Verrucomicrobiota; class Verrucomicrobiia; order Opitutales; family Opitutaceae; genus J108. The sequence continues at coordinate 10,698 of RFJS01000108.1, forward strand.
ATGCCTCCTCGCCTCGCTGCTCGAGCCGACACGAAAACTCCGTCAATTCGAGGCCGAAGGTGATTTCACATCACGACTCGCCCTGCTCGAAGAATGCAAGAGCATGCCTCTGGGGGTGATATGGAATGAGTATTGCCATCGGCACGACGTCATCGCCGGCCCCCGCTGGATGGACGAGGTCAAGCGCTACGAACGTGAAGTCCTCGCCACGCGCACCTGACAACTCAGCCCGAGGGAAGCCGCCACCCCTGAGAACCACACCCCGCCACTCCCATCACGCCCTATGAAGAGAACGCCCCGGAACGACGAACCCGCACCAACCGCTTCGAGCGGAGAGTTCGAACGCGAACCCGTTCCGAAAAACGCGCTCAAGGGGCCCTCCGCCTTTTGGGGAATGTACGCGGGCGAACACACGGCGGGGACCGAGTTTATGATCGGCCCGTTGTTCGTCTCCTGGGGCGTCGGCGCATTCGACCTCATCTTCGGTCTTCTTCTGGGAAACCTTCTTGCCGTCCTCTCGTGGCGTTTCCTGACGGCCAATATAGCCGTCGGCACCCGCGAAACCCTTTATTACAAGCTTGAGAAGATCTGCGGCCGGAAGCTCGTCACCCTCTACAACCTCGCCAACGGACTGTTATTCTGCTTTCTCGCCGGCGCCATGGTCACCGTCTCCGCAACAGCCGTCGGTGTCCCCTTCCCGGCGATGCCCATGCCTTCGTTCGGTGACACCATGCCCACCGGACTCTCCTGGACCATCGCATGCGCCACCATCGGCAGCCTGATCACGTTCGTCGCAATTCGCGGTTATGGCTTCGTTGCTCGCGTTTCTCACATCGCTTCGCCCTGGATGTTTCTCGTCTTCCTGGCATGTGGCATTGTTATGATTGGCAGACTCGGCACGGCCAATCTCTTCGAACTGATCAAGCCCGCGCCCGGTGTTGAACCTAAAATCGGCTTCTGGGGCATCGTCTTCTTCTCATGGTTCGCCAATGCTGCCATGCATATCGGCATGGCGGACATGTCGGTGCTGCGATTCGCGAGAAAGGCCTCCTACGGATGGGCCTCGGCGGCCGGGATGTATCTGGGCCATTACATTGCATGGATATGCGCGGCGCTGTTGCTGGTCTATTGGGTGAGAATGCGCCAGGCGGACGCATCGGCTGGCGTGCCCCCGGGAATCATGGCCTATGACGCCGTCGGTTGGGCAGGCCTCGTCTGCGTCATCATCGCCGGGTGGACTACGGCAAATCCCACGATCTACCGAGCTGGCCTCGCCTTCCAGGGCGTCGCCCCCTCCATGTCTCGAGAGACAGGCACACTCATAGCGGGCACCATCGCCACAACCGCTGGCATCTTTCCGGCTTTCGCCATGAACCTTCTCGGGTTTGTTGGCATTTATGGAACGATTCTCGCACCGGTCGGAGCCGTGATCGCCGTCGATTACTTCCTAGCGGACCGGCTGGGACTCACAAAGGAACCAGCCAGACGCTTCGGGTTTTCATTCAACCCCAGCGTGCTCCTCGCCTGGCTGCTGCCCGTCGGCATCGCCATGTGGGTGCACCTGAATCTCGGTGTCCCGGCACACTTTCTCCCTCTGCCCACCTGGCTTGCCTGCGGCCTCATCTACGCCGCCATGACCAGGGTCACCCATCCCGCCAAAACCGCCTGATCAACGCCCATGAAAGCGACCGCACGCGTGCTCGGCCTTCTCGCTCTGATTCTTACGATCGCCCCCGCGCTGTTCAATGCGACCGGCATCCTCTCTGAGGCCGCCATGAAGGCCCTCATGCTCGCAGGCACAATTCTGTGGTTTGCCACCGCACCATTCTGGCTCAAGGCAGGCGACCACTGATGGCCTGTCCAAGAATAACCGCGACGCCGGTCGTTCGCGCTTGAAGCCCCACTCCCGTAACCTCCGGACCCGCCACTGACAGCCCCGCCCCCCGACCTGAACACGAGTCGACTCACGTGGCGGCACACCAAATTCCCGATCGGACCCGCATTCGCCGCGCCGACGCCGCCGGGATCGCCGGCAGTCAATCCGTCGTCCCCGGTGCAGGGGGCTCCTATAGCGTCCCCCTGTTGAGTTGGACACCCAATAAGAACCGGCAACCGGGTATGGTGAGCCTCTCGTCGTCGGCCTGGGAGCGGTCCAGTCCCCGCCC
>RFJS01000109.1 GCA_003694825.1 Verrucomicrobiota bacterium
GCGCTGATGGTGCCGACGGCGTTGCCGCGAGGATCGCGCAGGAGGTGGCAGCGTTCGGCGATTTCAGGCTCCCAGGTGCCGAATTCCCTTTCGAAGAGGTCGTCGGGGATGGCGAGCCAGCGTTCGGCCGCGCGTTGGACGGCCGTCCATTCCCGGATGGTTGCCGGACGGATCCCCTCGAAGGTGTAGCCGGACGGAGGCGGATGGTCGGGAAATGACGTCAGGTCGCGGCGCGCCATGCGTACCGGAATGCCGGCGGAGGAGGGCGGGTGGTTCACGGAGCGCGGAGAGGAGCTGTGCGGCCACGCGAATCAGCGAACGGGACGCGTCACCAGCGACCGGACACCATCCTCGGTCCTCACGAGGCAGAGTCCGCGGTCGTGTTCGGGGTCGAGTTCGAGCGAGGCGAGCAATGGGTGAGTGGCGTGGGCCCGACAGGCATGTTCGAGCCATGCGTGATCGTCGGCCTCAGCGCAGAAGAAGAAGACGCGGACCGGAAAGCTCTCGGCGGAGATGGAGCCGCCGGCGAAGTCGATGAGCGGCTGCGGGGCGCGGTCGCCCGGAAGCGTGGCGATGACATCGTCGGAAGATTCCGCGGTGATGGTGAACGCCGCATCTTTGTCCCCGCAGTGAATCAGCGAATAGGCCGGATCTTCGATCGCGGGGCGGACATGGCCAACGAAGAGGAGCTTGGCGGCGTTGAGCATGGCGAAGGGCGTCAGTTCAGTTGTGTGCAATCGTCCCCCAGCGGCCCGGGCTTAGGACCAATCGTCGTTTCTGTTGTGCCGTTCCCGCCCTCTCGCGGCAGGTCCGTGGCCCATGCCCGGGGCGGGATTGAAAGGCCGCAGGGCGATCACTCAAGGGTGACCTCGTAGATCTCGACGAGCGCGATACCGGTGGTATCGGCCTTGCCTGACACGGTGATGGTGTAGGCACCCGGTTCGAGATGGAGAAGCAGGGCGGCATCGGCAGAGCCTTCCGGAAGAGGGAAGGCACCCACTTTCTCGCTGACGGCAGCGATCTGGGCGGTGTCGGCGCCGTCGCTCCAGTCGTCGTTGCGTGCGATCTCGATGCTCTCGTTTTCGATGGTTCGCCAGACGACCATGACTGGATCCTCGAGCGCGCCCGCGACCTTGTAATCGGCGAGCGTGGGGCCGATGGCGCGGATCAGGTAGGTGCGCGGCCCGTCATCGCGAACGACGATACCCGGGATGAGGTTGTCATCGCCACGGCCGACGAAGGCTCGGGTGGAGGTGTTGACGAGCCGGGTGCTCGCTGTGCCATCGGACTCGATGGCATAGACTTCGACGAGGGCGACCCCCCGGGTGCTGTCTTTCGCTGAAGCGACGACGGTGTAGGCACCGGGCTGCAGGGTGGCGAGCACGGCGGCGTCGCGGCTGCCGGATTTGAGTTCGAATGCTCCGACGGAGCGGGCGGCGTCGGCAATGGCCGCCTCGCCGGCAGTGCTCCAATCGTCGTTTTCCGCGATGAGGGTCTGGGATTGGTCCGGTTCGGTTCGGAAGAC
>RFJS01000565.1 GCA_003694825.1 Verrucomicrobiota bacterium
TATGGTGACGTCGCCGGCATCGCCGGGCTGGGCCTCGTCACGCGCATCCATGCGATCGAAAGCAACGGAGAGATCGTCTGGGAACAGGCCGGCGGTCTCATACGACCGGACGATCCCGCTCACCCGGACTACTGGGAGAAAACGATCTCCACACCGGTGGGCACGTTCTACATAACCTGGGGGCGGCCGGACCAGCCCGCCGACACCCGACTGCTCAACCAGGTCGGTACCACGCATCCCGCCTACCGCGGCCAGGTGCGTGTCGTCATCAAGCGCTACTACTTCGGCGAAAACTCCACCAGCGTGCCCAACACCCGGATACTGCTGGAGCGCACGCCCTATCCGAGTGTCGGCACCTGGAGCCACGCCGCCGACTACACTGGAGAGAGCATCGTCGCGGGGTTGCTCGAGCTCGCCACCGATCCGATCTACGGCATCGGCCTCGAGGCCAGCCGCTTCACCTCCGCCGACTGGGAGGCGCTCAGTGCCGAGGTCGCTGCCGACCTCGGACACTTCGCGCCGTTCCTCGAGCGCGCTCAACCTTTCCGTGACGTCGCCCGTGACCTGCTGGCATACTTCGACGGCTGGCTCCGGCTGCGGCATGGCAAGCTCGAGCCCGGGCGCTTCCCGCACAATGGCACCGTGCCACCAGGGATCACCGAGCTCACCGCGCACGACTTCACCGAGCGCCCCCGCGTGCGCTCCAGCGCGCCGTCCGGCGTCATCAACGAGGTGGTGCTCGTGTACAGGGACCGGCGCGACAACCTCAAAAAAGCCTCCGTTGCCGAGAGTGCGTCCGACAATGTCGCGGCTCGCAACGTCAACGAGCCCAGGCGCGTCGAGCGCCTCGGCATCGTCGAGGCGGGGCAGGCCCGACGCATGGCGGCCGAGCTGGCCGCCGCCGAGGCCGAGGGATCATGGTCCATCCCCGGTGCCCGCGTTCGACGGGCGCGAGCGGTGTGGGCGGACGGGTCGCCGCTGCAGGCCGGTGACAATGTCAGCATCGACGTCGGGCCGGCTCGGGTCGACCAGGTCGCCCGCATCACCCGCCGCACCGACCCATTTCATGGGCCGGTGCAGCTCGACCTCGAGGCGGAGCGCGGGGTGTACCCGCTGCCTTATGTCGCTCCACCAGACCCGCGGCCAGCCATTGCCACTTATGAGCCCAGGCCTATTCAGCACCAGCGCTTCTGGGAGGTGCCCGCCGCCCTCGCGGAGTCGCCGCTCGGCATATCGCTCGCGGTCCTGGCCCAGCGGCCGCCGGCTGTCTCGCCGGATGAGGGCCTCGAGGACAGCCGGGTGGTCGGGTGGTATTTGCACCATTCGCTCGAGAACCTGACATACACCTGGCTCGGTCGCTCGTTCGGGTGGGCGTTGCGTGGCACATTGGTCGGCGCGGTCGACGAGAGCACCGACCAGCCGACCATCGAGCTGGCGTGGGACGCCGCAAACCTGGACAACGACGCGGTGGTGTCTCAGACCCTCGGCCAGCAGCTCGACGACGAGCTGCTTCTACTCGTCGATGACGAACTCTTCTCCATCGGCACTGTTTCCGCTGGTCCGTCGTCGTGGACGTTTGCCGGCACTCTGCGCGGCCGGCGCGGCACGCGCCGCGCGGCCCATTCCGCCTACCGGGCCGGCTGGTTGTTCTTCAGGCGCGATCTGACGGTCTTTCGCCACGGCTCGTGGAGCGAGGATGAGACGCATTACTTCAAGCTACAGCCCTTCATGTGGACGGGTGCGCTCGACCTCGCCGAGTGCTACGAGCTCGCCTACACCTTTCGCGACCGCGGGCCCGAGGCGCCTGCCGTCGTCGTCGGTCCGTCGCCGGCCAATGCCATCGTCGGGCTCGCTTACGACGTCACGGCCGACATCACCGACGTCAATAGCGACCTCGCCAGCTACGAGCTGGTCGCCGAGCGGCTCGATGGCCCCGGCGGGGCCGTGCTCGAGCGACTGGAGATCGCCGCCGGCGCGGTAGACCCGGCCGACCGTGAGGCGCTCTCGCTCAGCTACCCGGTGGTCTTCCCGCGGGTGGGGACATGGAGGGTGCGCTGCACCGCCCGTGACGTGGCGGAGGCGTCCACCACCGCCACTGGCACCGAGTTTGTCGTCGGCATCAACGTGAACGGTGAATGGGGTGAGGGCCTGCCCGGTCCCACGCCCGCCGCCGCCCCGGTGCTGGTCGATACTGGTGCCTACCTCACCGCCGACGGGGCCACCCGCGCCTACATGGACTTTGATATACCAGACCTGCCTGGTGGCTCCACCTACCTGCAGGCCATCCTCATTCGCACCGATCCATCCGAGGAGTGGCAGGTATTCACCCAGCTCGACAACGAGGGCACGGCCCGTATACATATCCCGAACCTTGATCCCGGGCAGACCTACTATGTCGCGAGCCAGGCTTACTCCATCAGCCGGCGAGGGCCCGTCACCGAATGCGCCGCCAACCCCATCGTCGCTGGCAGGGATACCGTCGCGCCGTCCTCGCCGACCGGTGTCGGGCTGACGGCAGAGGGTGTGGTGCCTTACTTTGAGCCGACCAGTACAAGGCTCCTTTACGGCTGTCGTGTGTTTTGGGATGAGAGCCCGGCGGCCGACCTTTCGCATTACGAAGTCAAGGCGACCTACTTCGACGACCCCGATTCTATCGTCTATACGTGGAAGCGGCCCAACATGAGGACCCCTGTGCGTGTGGTCGAGACGTCCGTCTGCCTGTATTCCTTTACGCTCGTCCCTGGCTACGTCTTTGTCCGGGCGGTCGATAAGACGGGGAATGCCTCGGCCTGGGTGGCGGCGGGGAACGCGAACGCATTCGCCACAACGGGTATTGGAACAATTGCCACGCAAAGGAAAGAGGATGCACGCCTAGAGGGGCTGCGTGTCGCTGCGCCGTCTGCGAGTGCGCCAACGCTCCTGCGCGGGCAGGCTATGGGTAGTCAGGTGGTCGACCTCGTTGGTGGCGCCGCCAGCGAGACATTCGAGATCGACCTTACCGGCAAAGGGTTCACCGCCAAGCCCGATGTCGCGCAGATAACGTGCGTCGGCGGGAGCTACATGACCGACCTCGAAGCGCGCTACGACTACGACAACCCAGAGTCGTCGTCGGTAAAAATCGTTGTCCGGGTGACGGAAAAGCACGGCTACAACGTGCCGTCCGGGACGCACCGGTTTGCCTACCACGTCATGCAGACCGGCTAGACGCGGTAACGACGAGAGCAATACGCCAATGAGAAAGAAAGCATGTGTTTGCAAGGGGCGGCGTCGGCCGGACGGGAAAGGTGAAGCCGCACCGCGGCATGTCGTCGTCGTCTCCGACCTACATGCTGGCTGCAAGCTTGGGCTTTGCCCGCCCGACGGTTGCCAGCTCGACGACGGCGGCATCTACCTGCCCAGCGCCGCCCAGCGCAAGGTATGGGCGATGTGGGAGGAGTTCTGGGGCGAATTTGTCCCGCGCGCCACCAAGGGCGAGCGCTACGGTGTTGTCATCAATGGCGATGCCGTCGAGGGCACGCACCACCGGGCCTCGACTCCGATCTCCCATAACCTCGAGGACCAGATTGCCCTGGCTGAAAAAATCCTCGCGCCGATCGCCGAGCGGGCCGATGGCAACTTTTGGGCCGTGCGCGGCACTGAGGCGCACGTTGGCATCAGCGCGCGGGAGGAGGAGGCGCTCTACCGGCGCCTCGGCGCCCGCCGCGATCGCGATGGCAAATACTGCCGATGGGAGCTGTGGCTCCGGGTGGGCGGGCACCTCGTGCACTTCCTCCACCACATCGGCACGACCAGCTCGAGTGCGCACGAGGCCAGCGCCGTCAACGCCGAGGTCTCCGCCGCCTACAACGAGGCCGCCCGCTGGGGTGAGGAGCCGCCCGCCGTCGTCGTGCGCTCCCATCGCCACCGCTTTATCGAGGTGCGCATCCCGACTGCCCGCGGGTTCACTACCAGCACCGTCACGCCGGGCTGGCAGCTCAAAACGCCATTTACCTGGAAGATTGCCGGAGGGCGGCTCTCACCTCCGCAGTTTGGCGGCATCGTCATCACTGCCCATGAGGACGGCGTGATCTTTACCCAGCCAAAAGTATGGCACATCGGACGAACAAACGAGGCTCACCTGCACTGAGCAAGGCCGACTGGCTCGACGCCCTCGATGAGGCGGAGGTCATGGCTGTCAGCCAGGTCAACCATCCGCCCGGTAAGGGGTGGAAGACCTTCGCTCAGGTGGCGGCGGCAATGCCGCGCGTGGGGAAGCAGCGCATCTACCGTTGGTTGCGCGAGGAGATCGCAGCCGGACGTATGGAGGCATACCGGGGGTCGGCGCTCAACGCCGTCGGCCGGGTCTCGCAGCAGGTGTGGTATCGTCGCCGCCAGCGCGTCCGATCGCCGCGCCAGCCAGCCCCCGGCTCCACCGACCCGTAACATGACCCTTTCGCGTCTCATCGCCTCCCTCACCGCGCTCGCCGCCGACCTCGGCGAGAAAGGCGATGACCCGCCCGTCCTTGTCTCCGGCCCGTATGCCAGCACCGGCGAAATACTCAGCGTCGGCCTCTACCAGAAAATCAGCCCCACCCACCCGGACCGCCAGATCATACTCATAAACAGCACCCGGAAAACACTGATAATCAACGCTAAACGACGGACTTAGGATCCGTTGGACGCAAGTCTGTGCGAGTTCGAGTCTCGCCCCGGGCACGTTGTTGATGGTGAGTGGTTTGTGCGTGGTTTCCGGGGTTGTTCGGTGGTGGTTTGGTGAGTGCTTGAAGGTGCTCAAAACACCAAATAGCCTTGTTTTGTCTTGGTTTGTATGATGTTGACGGGGAGACACGGCAGACTTAGGTCTGTGTGTCATGAGGCGGTCTGATTGGCGGTTGAGCGGAGCTCAGAAGGTGGATGCGCGGCAGGCTTTGGCGCTGTTGGAGGGGACGGGGATTTCGCTGGTGGAGGCGGCGCGGATGGCGCTGGAGCGTGGGGCAGGAGCCTCGGTGGCGTCGGTGACGGTGGATGAGGCGGTGGCTGGGTTTTTGCAGGCGCGGCGGGCAAAGGGGCTGCGGAATAGGACGCTGGAGTGGTATGGTATTGAGTTGGTGCGGTTCGCGGAGTCGGTGCCGGTGCGTCGGCTTGACCAGGTGACTCGGACGATGGTGCGCGGGTATGTGCAGGCGCGGGCGCGCGGTTCGCAGGGGCCGGCGTGGCGGGCGGTGCGGGCGCTGTTCAGGTTTGCGCGGCGGCAGGAGCCGCCGTGGGTGCTGGTGGATCCGACGGAGGGGTTGGTGTTTGAGACGCCGCGGCAGGATGGGCGGCGGGTGAGTGTGTTGCGGCCAGAGCAGGCTGAGGTGCTGTTGCGGGCGGGGGAGTTGCGGCGGTATCGGGCGGCGGTGGCTCTGGCGTTGTTTGCCGGGGTCCGTCCCGGGGAGTTGGGGGAGGGAGACAAGCCGCCGCTGCGGTGGGAGCATGTGCAGGAGGCGGATCGGGTGGTCCGGGTGCCGGCTGAGGTGAGCAAGACGCGGGTGACGCGGGTGTTGGAGGGGCTTCCGGAGGCGCTGTGGGCGTGGCTGGCGGCGGTGCCGCGCGAGGAGAAGGTGGGGCCGGTGGCGCCGGGGCGGTTTCGGCAGGTGGTGCGGCCGGCGCGGCGGTTGCTGGGGCTGGAGGTGTGGCCGGCGGATTGCACGCGGCATTCGTTTGCGAGCTACGCAGTGGCGCTGCTCGGGGATGCCGGGCAGGTGGCGCTGTGGCTGGGGCACGAGGGTGACCAGCGGTTGCTGCACCGGCACTATAGGGGGTTGGTGAGCCGGGCGGATGCGGAGCGGTTTTTCGGGCTCAGGCCGTAGGTGTGGGGTCGGTGGGTGCGGGCTGTTGCGCCCGGCGGGCGCGGTCGAGCTCGAGGTCGACGCGCTGGAGGAAGCCGTGGACTTGCTCAGGTGTGAGGAGGAGGTCGCGGGTGCCTTTGCGGCCGTAGAGGCGGATCGGCCAGGGCTCGGTGATGGCCTCGAGGTAGCGACGGTCGAGCGGGATGTGCTGCTGCTCGTCGGTGAGGAGCAGGCCGGGGGTGTCGAGGGATGTGACTATGAGCGGGAGGGTGTTGCCCGCGAGGTCGGCCGCGTGGGTGAAGTAGTTGGGTCCGTAGTGGTAGTTGCGCAGGACGCGGATGTTGAGGATGTAGCTGCGCACGGCGCCCTCGCGGATGCCGGCGGCGAGGGCGAAGGTGAGGATGTCGGCCTGGTGTTTGTCGCCGGGGTTGGTGAGGTTGGGGGTGACGACGACGGTGGTGTGGGTGAAGGGGTCGTGGGTGACGGTGCAGGCGGCGGCGATCTGGTCTGGTGGCCAGGTGGAGATGTGCGGGGTGGCACAGCCGGCGA
>RFJS01000566.1 GCA_003694825.1 Verrucomicrobiota bacterium
ACGATGGCCCCGGCGTGGCCCATGCGGCGGCCCGGAGGCGCGGTCATCCCGGCGATAAAGCCGGCGACGGGTTTTTTGCCGTATTTCTGGATCCAGCGGGCGGCCTCGACCTCGGCGGTCCCACCGATTTCGCCGATCATGATGATGGCTTCGGTCTCGGGATCTTCGTTGAACGCCTTGATGACGTCGAGGTGGCTGGTGCCATTGACCGGATCGCCGCCGATGCCGACACAGGTGGATTGTCCGTAGCCCTTGGAGGTGATCTGCCAGACGGCTTCGTAGGTGAGGGTGCCGGAACGGGAGACGATGCCGACGGAGCCCTTGCGGTGGATGTAGCCGGGCGCGATGCCGATGCGGCAGCCGCCGGTGGAGCCCGGCCCGGAGCCGGGGACGACGATGCCGGGGCAGTTCGGCCCGATCAGGCGGGTGCGGCTTCCCTGCATGGCGCGTTTGACCTGGACCATGTCGCGCACGGGAATGCCTTCGGTGATGGCGACGACGAGGTCGAGGCCGGCATCGACTCCCTCGAGAATGGCGTCGGCCGCGAAGGGCGGGGGCACGAAGACCGCGGAGGCTTCCGCGCCGGTTTCGCGCCTGGCCTCGGCGACGGTGTTGAAGATGGGGATCTTTTTCCCGTTGTGTTCGAAGAACTGGCCGCCTTTGCCCGGGGTGACGCCGGCGACCACGTTGGAGCCGTAGTCGATGGAGAGGCGGGTGTGGCGGGCTCCGAAACTTCCGGTGATGCCCTGAATGAGGATGCGGGTGTCTTCTTTGACGAAGATTGCCATGGTTGGATGGGTTGAAGAGATGGGGCAGTCAGGCGGGGGCCTGTCTTGTCTGGTGGAGGGTGATATCGTTGCCGTCGGGGTCCTTGATGCCGAAGAAGCGGCATACCGGCGTATCCATGATATCGTAGGCGATGGGCACATCGTGCAGGGCGCAGTGCGCGCGGGCGGCCTCGATGTCGGCGACCTCGAGCGCGACGCCCGGTCCGCTTTGTCCGGAGGGGGGCCAGGCGTTGGAGATGGCGAGTGTGCCGCTGCCGATGGTGTATTCGATCCACCACTTCCCGTCATCGAATTCGAGGAGAGCCGAAGTCGTCAGGCCGAGGGTCTCCTCGTAGAAGCGACGGGCGCGCTCGACGTCGGTCACGGGGTAGCCGACGAAGGCGATGTCGGTGGCTCCGATGCTCATGGGCGTTGCCCGTTCAGTTGCTGCTGGCGGCGACCAGTTCGACGATCTTGCGGGCGGCGTCGGCCATGGAGTCGCCACTGGTGATGGGCAGGCCGGAATCGGCGAGGGTCTTCTTGCCGGCCTCGACGTTGTTGCCTTCGAGGCGAACGACGAGGGGGAGGCTCAGGCCGGTCTCACGGACGGCGGCGACGATGCCCTGGGCGATGACGTTGCAGTCCATGATGCCCCCGAAGATGTTGACGAGGATGCCCTTCACATTGGGGTCGGTGAGGATGATCTTGAAGGCTGCCTCCACCTGTTCCTGAGAGGCGCCGCCGCCGACATCGAGGAAGTTGGCCGGTTCGCCGCCGAAGTGTTTGATGATGTCCATCGTGGCCATGGCGAGGCCGGCACCGTTGACGAGGCAGGCGATGTTGCCGTCGAGAGCGATGTAGTTGAGGGCGTGTTTCGAGGCTTCGATCTCCTTGGGATCCTCTTCGTTGAAGTCCCGCAGAGCCACGATTTCGGGGTGCCTGAAGAGGGCGTTGTCATCGAAGCTGACCTTGGCGTCGAGGGCGAGGAGCTGGCCGTCCCTGGTGGTGATGAGGGGATTGATCTCCACCATGGAGGCGTCGGTCTCCCAGAAAAGGCGGTAGACGGCCTGGAGGAGTTTGAGGGCCTGCTTGAAGGTGTCGCCGCTGAACCCGAGACCGAAGGCGACGGTGCGCGCCTGGTAACCCTGCAGGCCGACGGCGGGATCGATGAAGACTTTCGTGATCTTCTCGGGCGTTTCGGCGGCGACGGTTTCGATGTCGACGCCGCCTTCGGTGGAGGCGACGATGACGGGACGGGAAGTGGCGCGGTCGAGCAGGACGGCGAGGTAGTATTCCTTTTCGATTTCGCAGCCGTCGGTGAAGTAGATCGTCCGCACCTTGCGGCCGGCCGGCCCGGTCTGTTTGGTCACCAGCGTGTTGCCGAGCATGCGCCGGGCATACTCGATCGCTTCTTCACGGGTCCTGGCGAGCTTGACGCCGCCCTGAAAGCCGTCGGTGAAGGTGCCCTTG
>RFJS01000110.1 GCA_003694825.1 Verrucomicrobiota bacterium
AGGCAAGACGCCGGTCGTGGAAAAGTTCGCGCGGTCGCTCGCCGAGCGCGGCCGCCGGGTCGCCATCCTCAGCCGCGGCTACAAGAGCCGCAAGGAACCCGCCTGGAAACGCTGGTGGCGCACGATCGTCACCGGCGGTGAGCCGCCGCCGCCGAAGATCGTCAGCGACGGCAAACGAGTGCTGCTCGACAGCGAGACCGCCGGTGATGAGCCCTACATGCTGGCGAGAAACCTGCCGGGCGTGATCGTGCTGGTGGATCCGAACCGCGTGAAGGCCGGTTTCTACGCCATCAAGCATTTCGGCTGCGACACGCTCGTGCTTGATGACGGGTTTCAATATCTTCCGCTCAAGGGACGGCTCAATCTGCTGCTCATCGACAAGTCCAACCCCTTCGGCAACGGCCAGCTCCTGCCACGCGGCATCCTGCGCGAGCCCATCAAGCACATCAGCCGCGCTTCCTATGTTTTCCTCACGAAGTCCGACGGCACGCCGGACCCCGAACTCGAGGCGCTGATCCAGCGCCACAATCCGGGCGTGGACATTATCGAGTGCACGCACCGCCCGCAATACCTCGCGCTCGTCGGCGGCACGGAGGCTGATCGCAAGCCGCTCGAGTTTCTGCGCGGGGCGCGCATCGGCGCCTTCAGCGGCATCGCCACACCGGAGAGTTTCGAGGCGTTTCTGCGCAAGTTCGGCGCCAATCTGCTCTATACGCGCCGGTTCATGGATCACCACCGGTTTACCGACGAGGAGTTGCAGCGCATCGGCCGGCAGGCGCGGGACGCGGGGCTCGACTACCTCGTCACCACCGAGAAGGACGCGGTGCGCATCCCCGAGGGCATGCGCTTCCCGATCCCGCTCTACTACCTGCGGCTCGAGATCGATATCCTCGCCGGCGTGGCCGACTTCGAGGAAGCGGTCTCGCGCATTTGCTTTCCAAAGCAGGCGGATGACCGGGATGCCGCTCCGGAACCGGCGCGCGGCTGAACCTGCCGAAAAGGGGAGCCGAAGCGAGGAGAGCGGCGCCGACCGGTTCGGTCCGGGCCGGTCAGTCTTCGCGGCGCAGGCAGGCGAGGAAGTAGCCGTCGCTGTTGAGGGCCGACGGCAGCAGCGTGACCCATCCGGCCTCGGCGGCCTCGACCGTCTTCGGCAGCCACGCGGGCTTTTCGAGATGAAAGTCCCCGCGCGCTTTGAGGAAGGCTGTCACCACTTCCTCGTTCTCGTGCCGGCTCAGCGAACAGGTCGCGTAGAGCAGGCGACCGCCGGGCCGCACGCGCTCGGCGCCGCGCTCGAGGATGCGCAATTGGTCGCGGGCGTGCCGCTTGATGAGGATGGGGTTGATCTGATGCTTGAGGAAGGGGTGGCGTCGCCAGGTGCCCGAGGCGCTGCACGGTGCGTCGACAAGCACGCCGTCGAAGGCGGCAAACCCGGCCTCCGGCAGGACGGGCTCGATCCGGGCGTTTTTCAGGCCGGCGCGGTTGAGCCGCCGCCGGGTTTCCATGAGCGCGTCACGGCGCACATCATGGGCGGTGACGCGCCCGTCCGCTCCCACCATCGCCGCGAGCTGCAGTGTCTTTCCGCCGCCGCCCGCGCAGAGGTCGAGCCAGTGTTCGCCGGGCAGCGGACGGGCCATGTGCAGGAGCGCCTGCGAGCCGATGTCCTGGATCTCGGCGCGGCCGGACTCGACGAGCGGATGGTTGTCGAAGTCGATGTATTCGTGCAGCATGACCGCGCCGGGCAGGCGCGGCGAGGCGACGGAACGGATGCCCTCGCGGCCGAGTTCGTGGACCAGCTCGTCGGCGGTGCCGCGCTGGGCGCGCAGCCAGAAGGGCGGACGCCGCGTCTGCAGCCAGATTTCTTCCGGTTCGAAAAGCGCGGGACAATGGGAGCGAAACCACCCGGGGAGCAGGTCCTCGAGGCGCAGCTCAACCTCGGGGATGCGCTCGGCGAGCCGCTCGAGCACGATGTTGCCGGCCTTGCGGGCGAGGCCGCCCGGCTGTTCGAGCGCGGTCTGCAGAGGGAGCACCTCCGGACTGTCGGGCGCGAGGAGCACGAGCAGATCCGCGGCGCGCTCGTCGCCGACAGCGGCGCGAACACGGTCGAACCAGCCGCGAAAACGCAGCCAGGTGAACACCAGCTCGCGATAGAGGCGGCGGTCGCGGGCGCCGAAGTGTTTGCGGCGTTGAAATTCGCGGCGGATTTCCTCCAGGAACGGGCGCCCCGGGGTGAGCCGCGTCGCGAGCCGGTCGATCAGCTCCAGCGCGATGCGGCGCTGGTTTTCGATGATCCGCGGGTTCATGATTCAGAAAGCGAGGAAGCGGACGCTCAGGCGCAACCCCAGGCTGCTCTCACGGCGCGGACCATCGCGAAAGACGGCCCGGCAGCGCACCTGCCAGAGCTGCGTGAGCTGGGCCTGAACGCCGACGAGGACCTCGTTGAAACGGCCTTCGCGCGCATCGTAGCGGATGCCGCCCTCGAGGTCGTAGGCTTCGTTGATTTCGTAGCGGGTGTAGAGCTGGTATTGCTCGATGTCGCGGCGGAGGAAGTCCGTGCCGAAGGCGACCTCCCAGGCTTCGCCGTCGATCAGCCGGATTCGCGTATTGAGTTCTTCAAAACGGCCGTTGTCCGGGTCAAAGCGGAGAAAGAGCCATCCGTCGATCCAGTCGGCCGGGCTGAGCTGCAACTCGGCGTGAAGGTCGGAGTAGTCGCGGTCGCCCCCGGTGCCGGAGAAGAAGACGTCGCCGCCGAGGGTGAAGCGCATCAGCTCGCGCGAGCCATAGTCTTCGCGCCGGGTCTCGAGCAGGTTGAGGAGATTGAGGCGGAGCGCGTGGGTCTGCTCGAGCTGGTCGATGTCCCGGCGGTCGGCGAGGCCGAGCGGCTGGAGCTGGGTGAGGAAGGCGCGGCGGTCGATCGGCGGGATGAATTCGGCGCCCTTTTGGGCTTCGGGGATGTAGCGGTATTCGAGCCGCGGCTCGATGATGTGCCGGATGCCGTCGATGCCCCAGAGGGGCTTTTTCAGTTCCCGCACGCGGCTGGCGCGCAGCCGGGCGTCGAAGCCGAGTTCGCCGAGCCAGCGGGTGTAGTCGCCGCGATCGTCGAGGGTGCGGGCGTAGTGGGTGAGCCGCCCGCCGGCGACCGGTGTGAGGGTGATGCCGCGGCCGATCCGGAAGGTGCGGCTCAGGCCCGTGTAGATATCGAGCCGGTCGCTGCGCCGTTCCTCGCCGGGGCTGCCCGGCGGTTCCTCCCGCAGGATGGCGGCGCCGGCTTTGGCTTCGAGCAGGACGCCCGTCTGCCCGAGCGCGAGCGGCAGCAGATCGAAACGGACCTCGGGGAGGCGCTCGGGGAGGACCTGATAGTCGTTGGGGCGCACGCGGGTGAAGGCGGAGAGGATGTAGCCCGAGCCGTTGAGCGAAGCCTCGAGAAAGGTGTCCGGGTCCTGACGGCGCCGGAAGGCGTCATCGCGAAAATCGCGCATCACCTCGGAGTCGCTCCACCAGTTGAGTTCGCCGTTGAGCGTCCAGAGGTTTCCATGACGCTCGGTGTGCGTCCAGTTCCAGAAATAGCGGTCGCGGTCGATGGGGCGCCCCAGGACGTCCTCGCCCCGGTCGTCGGAGTCGCCGCGATCGTTGATGTAGGCGAGGTCGGTGGAGCCGGTTCGCGCCGTGGTGCCGTTGTCGGACTCGTAGCGCGCTCCGGGACCGAAGAGCAGGCCGCGCC
>RFJS01000567.1 GCA_003694825.1 Verrucomicrobiota bacterium
AGCAGCTCGCGAGCGGTGGCGGATGGCGGGCGGGCGTTCACTCGCGGGAAGTGGTGCGCGGAGCTGACGCAGGATGGCCTCTGCCCGGCTGATCGTCTGTGGAGCGAATGGCGGCGTTCGCACGTGTGGTGACCGGATAGAGCATGGCGGGGCGATACCGGGTAGCCGATCCGGCCGCGCGAGGCAATATCAGGCCATCGGGGTGTAGTGGGCGCAGACGCGGCGGATGCGGCCGCGATGGTCGAATTCCATGAATTCGGCGGCGCGCAGGTCGTTGACCGAGCGATATTCGAGCACCATGCTGCGAACGCCGGGCAGGAGGTGGATGAGCTCGAAGCAGAGGTCGGGGTAGGCCTGCAGGCCGCGGGCGAAGTAGTCGCGCAGGGCGCCGCGGCCATGCAGGACGCCGTCCGGCCTGCCGGTGAGGCGTTGCACGAACGGAGAGGTGAAGACGATGTTTTCGGCGTAGTGGGCGAGGATGCCTTCGAGGTCGTGGGCGTTCCAGGCGGCGAGCCAGTCGCGGGCCACGGCGGAGAAGTCGACGGGCGCGGGTTCGGTGTGAGGAGGCTCGGCTGTGGCGGCTGGAGGGTGGGGCGTGCCGGCGAGCTCCGGAGGGAGCGATGTCGGGTCTTCCGGATAGTAGAGGGACATGTCGACGGCGCTCTTGTCCGCGCCGGGGAGCAGTTCGCACTCTTCGGGCGCGCCGACGATGAGCCAGAGGGTGTCTTCGGCTGTGTCGTTGAAGATTTGCCGGAGCGCGGCGGGAGCGGCGAGCACACCACCCAGGCGGGGCACAGTGAGGGTGTCGCCGTCGATGCGGATGCGGCCCGTGCCTTCGAGCACGATGAAGAATTCAGTTTGGCGATTGTGTCGGTGCAGGGTGTTGGCACTGCCGGGGGGAAGCCGCCAGAGCCGGGCGCCCATGACCTCGGTGCCGGTGCGCTCGAGGTAGTCGGCGTTGGGGATCTTCATCAGGTTGGAAAGCCGCCACTCGAGGTCGTCGGGCGTGATGAGGTGATAGCGGGGCGAGTGGTTGGAGGCGGCCATGGCGGTGGTGAAGGTGGCGGTTCTTGCGCGGGTGGGAGAAGCCGGGGCGCGGGAGCGCACGGTGCGCCCCGGCGCGGGGCCGGACCGCCCGAGTGTCTGACGTGCGGGCGGGAGGTCAATGTATTTTGTATCCGGCGCTATGTGACGAGTTCGTTGAGGGCGGATGAAGGTGCCTCACTCGGCGTCGTCGCCGGTGGCCGGCGGCTGTGTTTTCAGGGCGTGGGTTTCATCGAGTTCGCGGATTTGCTCGATGATGGCGGCGAGCTTTTCTCCGGTTTCGGTGAGGTCGTATTCGACGCGGAGGACGCGCTCGGGGTATTCGGTGCGGGTGATGAGGCCGTAGGCGAGGAGTTTGCGGAGACGCTCGTTGAGGACCTTCGTCGAGATGCCGGGGATGAAGCGTTCCAGTTGTCCCGGGCGTTTGATGCCGCGGCCGATGGCCGCGAGGACGCCGGCCGACCACTTGCATCCGATGACGTCTTCGAGCCTGCGGTAGGCTGTGCGCTCGGTCAGCGAGAGGTGGCGGCCGCGCTTTTTCATCGACGGTGTTTTATCATCGGAAGCGGAAAGAGGGAAGGGGTTACCGAATGGTAACCCGGCACCGTTTTGTGCCCTCTTTCGGATCGGCGAATGTGTGGCATGCTTTGCGGTGAAGGCCCGGCAGGAAGACCGGGCCGCCTCTCGAAGTCCAACCCCCAGAAGAGCCATGAAAAGCAAAGCGATCTTTTATCACGCCGGGTGTCCGGTGTGTGTGTCGGCGGAACAGCGTGTCGTCGGCGCGCTCGATCGAAGCCGTTACGATGTCGAGGTGGTGCATCTCGGCGAAGACCGGGCGCGGTTGAGCGAAGCGGAACAGGCGGGCGTGAAGTCCGTGCCGGCGCTCGTGCTCGACGGCGAGGTGTATCACATCAACTTCGGTGCCGATCTGGCGGCGCTGAAGTCGGTGTAGACAGGATACAATGCGACGCGGCTCCGCGACCGGCCCGGTGAGAGGCGCGGGCGCGGGGCCGGCGGTCGCAAACGCGCGGAAGTCGTGAGGCGGGAGAGAGCGCGGCCGGGTGCGGATCAGGCCCGCGTGTAGACGTCGGCGCCTTTTTCCACGAATTCTTTCGACTTTTCCTGCATGCCGGCTTCAAGGGCTGCCTGCTCGTCGATGCCGTGTTCGGCGGCGTATTGGCGGACGTCCTCGGTGATTTTCATCGAGCAGAAGTGCGGGCCGCACATTGAGCAGAAGTGGGCGGCCTTGGCGCCTTCCTGCGGGAGGGTTTCGTCGTGGAATTCGCGGGCGGTTTCCGGATCGAGGCCGAGGTTGAACTGGTCCTCCCAGCGAAACTCGAAGCGGGCCTTGGAGAGGGCGTTGTCGCGATATTGGGCGCCGGGATGGCCCTTGGCGAGGTCGGCGGCGTGGGCGGCGATTTTGTAGGCGATGACGCCGTCCTTGACGTCCTTTTTGTTGGGCAGGCCGAGGTGCTCTTTCGGCGTGACGTAGCAGAGCATGGCGCAGCCATACCAGCCGATCATGGCGGCGCCGATGCCGCTGGTGATGTGGTCGTAGCCGGGGGCGATGTCGGTGGTGAGGGGGCCGAGGGTGTAGAAGGGGGCTTCGCCGCACCACTCGAGCTGTTTGGCCATGTTTTCCTCGATCATGTGCATGGGCACGTGGCCGGGGCCTTCGTTCATGACTTGCACGCCGTGCTCCCAGGCGCGGCGGGTGAGCTCGCCCTGGACTTTCAGCTCGGCGAACTGAGCCTGGTCGTTGGCGTCGGCGATGGAGCCGGGCCGCAGGCCGTCGCCGATGGAGAAGCTGATGTCGTAGGCGGCCATGATCTCGCAGATCTCGTCCCAGTGGGTGTAGAGAAAATTCTCCTGGTGATGGGCGAGGCACCATTTGGCCATGATGGAGCCGCCGCGGGAGACGATGCCGGTCATGCGCCGGGCGGTGAGCGGGATGAAGCGCAGGAGGACGCCGGCATGGATCGTGAAGTAATCGACGCCCTGTTCGGCCTGCTCGATGAG
>RFJS01000568.1 GCA_003694825.1 Verrucomicrobiota bacterium
CTTCGCCGTTACAAGCGCCGCTGGACTGTGGAGAGAACCATCGGGTGGTTGCGGCACTTTCGCAGACTGTGCGTGCGGTGGGAAAAATCTACTCATCTGCTCCAAGCCTATCTACACATCGCATGTGCGCATATATTAATAAATCAGGTTTTGGGATAGCCTCTCGTCTTGGAAACGGGCCTGCCCCCTGAAACCGTGGGATCCACTCCCCTCACGCAGGCGCGGCGGTCCGCGCCGGATGCCGGGAGAGCCGACTTGCAACGATGGAAATTTACGGAGTTCCGCTTTGGGCCTGGGCCGGATTCGCCGTGTTTATCGCGACGATGCTGGCGCTCGATCTCGGGGTATTCCACCGCGAATCGAAACCGGTCGGCCTGCGCGAAGCGCTCGTGTGGTGCGGCGTGTGGGTGTCGCTGGCGCTGGGCTTCAACGCGCTGGTTTACTTCTGGTACGGGCACGAGCACGGGATGGAGTTTCTCGCCGGCTACGTCGTCGAACTGAGCCTGAGCGTGGACAATGTCTTCGTTTTCATCCTGATCTTCAGCTACTTCAAAGTGCCCCCGGCCTATCACCATCGCGTGCTTTTCTGGGGCATCCTCGGCGCGGTGCTGATGCGCCTGATCTTCATCCTCGGCGGCATTGCCCTCCTCGAGCGCTTCCACTGGGTGATCTATGCTTTCGGTGCGTTTCTCGTCTATACCGGGATCCGGATGGCGCTGCCGAGGAAGGAGGAGTTTCACCCGGAGAACAACCCGGTGCTGAAGCTGTTCCGGCGCCTGTTCCCCGTTACCGAAGGCTTCGAGCAACACCACTTCTTCGTGCGGCGTGCCGGCCGCCTCATGGCGACACCGCTCGCGGTGGTGCTGGTGGTGGTCGAGAGCACCGATATCGTCTTCGCCGTCGACTCCATCCCGGCGATTCTCGCGATCACCAAGAACCCGTTTATCGTGCTGACCTCGAATATCTTCGCGATTCTCGGACTGCGCTCGTTCTATTTCGCACTGTCCGGGGTGATGGGGCTCTTCCGCTTCCTCTCCTACGGGCTCGCCGTGGTGCTCGCCTTCATCGGCGTGAAGATGCTCATCTCCGGCTACGTTCACGTGCCGATCGAGATTTCGCTCGGCGTCATCTGGACGGTGCTGACCGTGTCGGTGATCCTTTCACTGCTGTTTCCCGCCAGGGAGCGCGCCTGAGTGCGCGTCCAGATGTGTCGCGGCTGTCGGAGGCGGCGCTTTCGACCGCTGAACAAGACCGCCGCGCGGCGCACGGGCCGGCCTATTTCGGCGTTCGCGCGGCAAACACCTATTCGTCCGAATACGCGGCAATCAGTAGCCCGCGGTAGTCGGTGATCGAGACAACCCAGGGGTCGGGCAGCGGGTTGTTGTCTCCCTTCGTAATGAGCCGCCCGTCATCGAGACGCTCGACCACCCGATGCACGACCGGCACCCCATCCATGGGACAGTAAAAGGAAATCACGTCCCCCTTGCGGACCTGTCCGAATGGCACCCGTTGAAAGATGAGCCAATCCTTGTCCGTCAGGGTCGGCTCCATGCTGCCCGTCGGCGTCAACCTCGCCACCCATGTATCCGGCATCGCGGTCAGGCACGCACTGGCCCAGAGTGATGCCCGCACGTTGGTCGAGCAGACATAGACCAGGAAGATCGACCCCCAGATCGCCAAAAGAAAGAGGCAGCGCTTCTTCGGATTCATAACGCTCAGACTCAAGAAAACGTCTGTATCGAGCTATGCTTTACACGACGGGGCGGGGATTCCCCGAGGGACGGTAAAAGAAGCGCAAAAAGCGGGAGCCAAACGCAAAAAGGGCGCCACCCCGCCCCGCTTTCACGCGGAAGGGATGGCGCCCCCGGGAAAACCCATGCGGAGTCTGCCGGCCGCACGGCAAACCGCCTCAGCCGATCTCGATGCGGCGCGGCTTGATCGCTTCGGCCTTCGGCAGCGTCACGCGAAGCACGCCGTTGCAGAGCTCCGCGTTGATGCCATCAACATTCACAGACTCGTTGAGATCGAGGCGGAGCCGGTAGTGGGCCGCCGGCGTCTCCCGGAAGACCTCCTTCCAGTCTTTCGGAGCGGTCCACTTGCGGCGGGCGGTGATGACGAGCTGATCCTGTTCGACCTCCAGGTTCACATCATCCTTCGCCACGCCGGGCAGATCCACCTCGAGCCCGTAGGCGTCATGCGCCTCTTTCAGATCGTAGGCCGGAACGATGTAGCGCTCTTCTTCACCCTCGGCGCGATTCGCCGGGACAGCGCTGCGGAACGGAACCAGATCTTTGAACAGTGCCATGGCTGAAATCCTCCTTTCGTTGCAAGCAACTGGTGGTTGGTGGCTTCGGGTTATTTCACATCGATGGCGATGTGCTTCGGCTTCACTTCCTCAGCCTTCGGGAGCGTCACCGTGAGCACGCCATTCTCGTAGGTGGCCGAAACCTTGTCCTCCTTCACGAGGCTCGGAACCGAGACGCTGCGGCTGAACTTGGTCGAGGTCTGCGCTTCACCGTCGCTGGCAAACGACTTGCGCTCGCCCGAGATCGTCAGCACGCCCTCGCTCAGTTCGACCTGGATGTCCTTCTTCTCCATGCCGGGCAGATCGACACGGAAATAGAAGTTCTCCTTGTCCTCGTAGAGGTCCACACGCGGATAGCCCCTCGACGAGACGGCTTCAAACTCCGGGAATGTGCTCGCGAAGGCACTCTGCACCAGACGATCGATCTCGTCCTCGATGCTCGCAAACGGAGCAAACAGTGAGCTGCGACGAGCCAGTGGATTACGGTTGGTATAACGGATGAGATTCATGATTCGTTCCTCCTCTCTGTTGATGTTGTTGTGGTTTGCGCC
>RFJS01000569.1 GCA_003694825.1 Verrucomicrobiota bacterium
AGGATCTTGAACAGAATCGGTCCGTTTCATCGTGCTCTGGCTTCAATAGGGGTCGCGTGGCAGTCAGGCTGAGGTTCCCTTGGTGATTTCGGTCAGCAGCCCCTCGGTCTCGGCTTGCAGGGCGCGGATGTCGGCGGCGATTTCCTCGAGCGTGCGCAGTTTGGGCGGCTGGTAGAAGTGGCGGGTGAAGCTGATTTCGTAGCCGATCTTCACGCTGTCAGGCACGTACCAGGCGTCCGGGGTGTAGGGCAACACCTCGCGCTGGAGGAAGGCGCGGATGGCCGCCTCCGTGTCCTGGGGGCTGGGCAGGTAGCCGGGTTGGCCGCAGGCCGCGCACTCGAGGAAGGGGATCTGTTCGGTGTCCCGCAAATCGGGGTCCGGTTCGAAGCTGACGCTGCGGATTGGTGATTGACGATGGGCGAATTGAGATTGCCCGAGAACGGAGAGGGGGTAACGGCCTCGCGGCTCGTCGGGTTCTTCCTTCAGCAGCTTCGCGATGACCGGCGGGGCATTCTCGTCGCGCCAGCTCACGGCGGCGATGATGGCCTTGCGGTCGGTGGCGGAAAGCTTGAGGCGGAGTTTCTTGAGCGCCGCGTCCATCTGCTCGCGAAAGACGTTGTGGTCTTCAAACAGGTCGCCTCCGAGTTCTTCACGAAGCCTGGTGGCGGTTTCAAAGAGCATGGCGTCGCGCTGCCACGTCTTCGGATCGAGCAGCTTCTTCTTTCGCTTGTCGGGCAGGGTCTTCCCGGCCGGTGTGGAATCGTCGCCGTTGTCCTCCCCGGTGTCTTCGTCCGCTCCGCCCCAGTTGTCGAGGCGGTCGGCCAGGTCCTTGCGGATGGAGGCGAAATCCTCGAACACGGCGTCCCCAAGCTGGTCGTGCAGGGCGGCGCGGATGTCTTCGTCGCCACTGGCGTAGCGCAGGGACTCGATGCGTTGCGGGGACAACTGGCTGCGCAGGCGCAGCGGGCGTTCGACGGTCACCTTCCAGTAGCCGAAGGCGGCGTTGGGGAAGATCTTGGATTGGGGCGTTTCCTCGAATTTGAGGAAAGTGTCGCAGATGCGCTGAATGTCTTCCGCGGACAGTTCGCAGTTTTTCTTGCCGAGGTTCTTGCGGAGGGGCTTGAACCACTGGGTGGCGTCAATGAGCTGCACCCTGCCCCGGCGATGGTCGGGCTTGCGGTTGGACAAGACCCAAATGTAGGTGGCGATGCCCGTGTTGTAGAACATGTTGAGCGGCAGGGCGACGATCGCCTCGAGCCAGTCGTTTTCGATGATCCAGCGACGGATGTTGCTCTCGCCCTGGCCGGCGTCGCCGGTGAAGAGCGAGGAGCCGTTGTGCACCTCGGCAATGCGGCTGCCGAGCGTGGTGGCATGCTTCATCTTGGACAGCATGTTGACAAGGAACAGCATCTGTCCGTCGCTGGTGCGGGTGATGAGCGAAAGCTCCTCGCCCCGGTGCTGGACCACAAAGCGTGGATCCTTGATCCCCTGCTTGCCACCCATGCGTTCGAGGTCGCTCTTCCAGCTCTTCCCGTAGGGCGGATTGCTGAGCATGAAATCGAATTCGCGCGACGGGAATGCGTCATTGGACAGGGTGGAGAATTCGGGGCCGCCGACGATGTTGTCGGCCTCGTCGCCCTCGCCCTTCAGCAGGAGGTCCGCCTTGCAGATGGCATAGGTCTCGGCATTGATCTCCTGGCCGTAGAGGTGGGTTGCCACCTGCTTTCCGTGCGCCTCGGCAAGCTGCTGCAACGTTTCCTCGGCGACCGTGAGCATGCCGCCGGTGCCACAGGCGCCGTCATAGAGCAGGTAGGTGCCCGACTCGATCTCGTCCGCAATCGGCAGGAAAAGCAGGTTCGCCATGAGTTTCACGGCATCCCGCGGCGTCCAGTGCTCGCCCGCTTCTTCGTTGTTCTCTTCGTTGAAGCGGCGGACCAGTTCCTCGAAAACGGTACCCATGCCGTGATTGTCGAGACCCGGCTGCCGCACGGTTCCGTCGGGATCGAGCACAGGGTGCGGACTCAGGTTGATGTCCGGAGAAAGGAACTTCTCGATGAGCGTGCCGAGGGCATCGGCCCTGCTCAGCCGCGGGATCTGGTTGCGGAACTCGAAATTGTCGAGGATCTCCTGAACGTTCGGCGAAAACCCATCGAGATAGGCCTCGAAGTCCTGACGCAACTGCTGCCGGCTGGCGCGCGCCTTGAGATCGCGCAGGGTGAACTTCGAGGTGTTGTAGAAAGCCTGGCCGGCCGCCTGCCGCAATGCCGGATCCTGATTGTCAATACCGGCTTCATCGAGCCTGGCCTTCATTTCGAGCACCGCCTGTTTAGTCGGCTCGAGCACGGCGTCGAGACGACGCAGGACGGTCATGGGCAGGATGACGTCGCGATACTTCCCCCGCACATAGAGGTCCCTCAAGACGTCATCGGCGATGCTCCAGATGAAATTGGTGATCCAGTTGAGTTGGCTTGATTCCATAGGCCTCGAGGTTCGGCGAATCTCACACCGGGTGGAAACACCGTCGAGCGAAAGATACACGCTCGGCCACGAGCCCCCGGCACGATCGCTCGAACCGTAAACTGATTAAGCCCCGGCGGCATCGACTACACCCGTATCCCGGCGCGATCGTAACGACTCATCGGGCTATTGACGTTCCCCGCTGATACATCCAGCTGCGATCCGCTTCCAATCAGGCCCTCAATGCGACCAACGATACTCCAGAGTCTCCGCGCCATCCTTCCGGCTCTTTTCTTCCTCGCGAAAGCCGCCGCCTCCGCCCACTCCCCCGGCTTCTACTGGCCGTCCGAGCCGCCGGAGGGTTGTCCCTTCGAGCCGTCCGAAACGCTCACCGGCATCTATTTCACCGACCGGCACAGCGACTATCACACGGGCGATACGATCTATCCGTCCTGGGCCTCAGACGGGAACCTCTACACCCCCTGGACCGACGGGAAGGTCAACGGCGTGCGCTCCACCTCCTGGAGCGGCGAGGACGCCACGACCGGTCAGGCCGTGATGATCGGCGACGATCCGCTGAATCTCACGATCGAGAACACCGCCCCGCCCTTCC
>RFJS01000570.1 GCA_003694825.1 Verrucomicrobiota bacterium
CACCATCGGGAACTGGAACGCCGTCCCCATGCCCAGGCACATCCAGGCCAGCATCGAGTAGTATTTGTCGGCGGACCAGATGACCTCGTAGCCGAGCAGCGCGTTGAAATAGACCGAGACACGGATCACGCTCGGCACCAGCAGAAAGAACGCGAAGGTCATTCCCGCCAGAAACAACAGCACCGCCAGCACCAGCCCCGGGACCAGGAGCTTCTTCTCTTTCGGCGTCAGCGCCGGCGCCACGAACTGCCCGACAAAATAGAGGACAAAGGGCATCGAAAACGCCACCGCGCCGAGGAAACACACCATCATAAAGACGGTGAAAATGGCCAGGGGCGTCGTCGTCACCAGGCGCAACACCTCGGGATTCTCCCGGACACCGAAATCCAGCGGCCAGCGCAACAGGTTCGCCACGTTATCCAGAAACGCCGCCACCAGCACGAACCCCACCAGGAAGGCGATCAGCACCTTGAGCAACACCCAGCGAAGCTCCTCGAGGTGCTCGAGAAACGTCATCGTCTTCTCGTCGGGGTTGACCTCCCCCTCATCGAAAAACTCGTCCTCTCTGTCTGGCTTCTGGTGGGGCATGGGATGCACAAGTGGCCGCGATCGGGCACACCGGCTTCGAGGAAAAGCCGCGCCCCCGCGGAAACTGCAACCCTCTTCCGCTGATCGCGCTGATCGTCGCACCCGATCGGGCTGTCCACACGTTTCAACTCATCTCCGCCGCTTCGGGATTTGCCCTGCCCGCACAGATCCCCCAAACACTCGTGCCATGCTCCGCAAAGGCGACCGAACCGCGTGGCTCAAAGGCGGCCGCGCCACCTGCATCGCGCCAGGGCCGTTCCCGAAACGCCCCTGGTATCTGGTTCTTCTCGGTCCGCCCGGTGTCGGCAAGGGCACCCAGGCCGACAAACTCGTCGAAACCTACGGCGCCTGCCACCTCTCCACCGGGGAGATCTTTCGCGCCGCCTGCCGTAATCCCTGCGAGGCCGCCGACTCACCGGTCATGCGCGCCGCGCTCGACGCCATGGCGCGCGGAGAGCTGGTTTCGGATGAGATCGTCATCGAGATCATCCGAGAACGAATCCGCTGCCTCCACTGCATGCATGGTTTTCTGCTCGATGGGTTCCCCCGCACCGTCGAACAGGCCCGCGTGCTCGACCAACTGCTCGAACAGGTCGGCCCCCGCCTCGATGCCGTCATTCTCCTCGACGCCCCCGAAGAAGTGATCATCCAACGCCTCTCCGGCCGGCGCGTGTGCCGCCGGTGCAAGGCCAGCTGGCACGTGCAATACAAGCCCACCCGTGTCGACGGCATTTGCGACAACTGCGGTGGAGAGCTCTTCCTGCGCGACGACGACCGGCCCGAGTCGGTCAAAGTCCGCCTCGACGCCTACCGCAACACCATCGGGCCGGTCATCGACCATTACCGCGACAGCGGCGTGCTTCACGTCGTGGATGCCTCGGGTTCCCCGGAGCAGGTATTTGCGAACATCCGCGCCGTCCTCGAAGCCGAAGGCCGCCCCTGGGAAAAGACCCTCGACGAAGCGGCCGCACGCCAGGCCCCGCCGGCCTGACACCGCTTCGCAATCCCGCTTCACCGTTCCCGCCTCGCCGCCGGCGATGCTGCGCCATTGACAGGCGCGGCGCATGCCGTTTTGGGTCAGTCCTTTGTGTCTCAACACACAAGTCCAAAACACAATTGATCTAACCTCTCATGGCTGTAAAAAAGAAGGGCACCAGGCCCGCAACGAAAGCCGCGGCGAAAAAGACGTCCGCGGTCAAGAAGTCTGCCGCGAAAAAAAGCGCCCGGGTGGC
>RFJS01000111.1 GCA_003694825.1 Verrucomicrobiota bacterium
AAGAGGACAAGGCGTTTCTCGCCTCCATCGGCGTCAACGCGCAGCACATCTTCGACTATGTCGAGGACGTCACCGAGTGGGACGAACCGGACTTCGAGACCGCCCTGATGATCGAGGCCGTGCGACGCGACTATTTCTTCACGGTCCAGAAGCACGTTCCTTCCGACAAGGTTCTCGACGAGTCCACTCTCCCCGGGAAAAAGGAGGCGATCAACGGCATCGAATGGCTCCCGCGCATCATGCCCAAGGCCCGCGCCAAGCTCCGGGGCGAACTCCCGCCATCACTCATGTATTGCTGCGGTGGTGACAGGAACTTCCTCAAGACCCACGACATTCATCCCGCGGAGTTTCTCCGCGCTGTCTGGGCCTACGAAGACAACGACGAAAAACTCGTCGCCTGGGTCGAGGCCCGCATCAAGGCCACGACTGGTAAGGAAACGACCGCCGCCGGGTAATCCCGCCGGGAGCCAGGTCCCGGGGCATACCCCGAGACCGGCAGCGATTCGTTCGAGAAATAGCTGCGATCCCGCCGTGCCCGGGCGTACGTGCAGGCACGCCGTTCCGCCTGAGCAGGTCGACGGCGGCTTTCTCAGCTCTCGGCGCGGGCCCGGGCGTCCTCGATGATGGCGTCGCGGAAGGCGTTGAGGGAGGCTTCAGTGGCCTTTTTGACCGATGGCAGCTGCCTCGCCGACTTCACTTTGGCGTTGGCGAAAAGGTAGAACTTGATCTTCGGCTCGGTGCCGCTGCCGCGGACCGCGTAGCTGAACCCGTTGGCGAGATCGACGAAGTAGAGATCCTGCGAGGGGATGCGCTCGCCGTCGGCGTCCTTGATCACCTGCCGACCGAAGTCGCGGAAGCCCGTGACCTTGACGCCGTTAATCTCCTTCGGCGGCGAGGCGCGGTAGGTTTCGAGGATGCGCTTGATCTTCGCGGCTCCGGCCGCGCCCTCGTAGTAGATCTGTCCGATGCCTTCGAGGAAGAAGCCATATTTCAGGTAGATGCCATTGAGCATGTCCTCAACGGTCTTGCCCTGCTTTTTCGCGTCGGCCGCGAGTTCACAGAACATCAGGCAGGCGGCGTTGCCATCCTTGTCGCGCACGGCGTCGCTCGGAAGGTAGCCGTAGCTCTCCTCGTCACCGAACACGTAGAACGTGCTGTGCTTGAGAAGGAGCTTGGCCCGGGTGGCGTAGTCGGTGGCATCGTAGTCGAGGGCGATGCCGGTTTTCTTGAGCAACTCGGCCTTGAGCGTATCCTCGTATCCGCGAATCTTTGACGCGATCCACTTGAAGCCGGTCAGGGTGTTGATGACCTTGAGCCCGTGCGCCTTGCCGATGGCGTCCTGCAGAGGCGAG
>RFJS01000112.1 GCA_003694825.1 Verrucomicrobiota bacterium
CACACCCCGATTTCGCCAGCCAGGCCGTTGCAAGCACGGCCACACGCTTTAAGCTGTCAGCACATACATCTCCGCCCCGATGAACCGCTTCAGCCACCGATCCGCCCGCGCCCTCCTCTGCCTCGCCGCCATGCTGTCCGCGCCCGCCCTCGACGACGCCCTCGCCCAGCTCGCCGCCCACCCGCGAACGCTCAACGTCCGCGGAGTCGGCAAGATCCGCATCGATGTCCCGACCGGCTACTCCCTCGACACCGAGGTGAATCGCGCCGGCATCACGGTCGTGAAACTCGAGAACCCCGTCTGGCACATCGCCGTCTCCGCCGGCATCGTCCCGGAACGCGATCCGGACAACACGTCCGCCGCCTGGCAGGACAACCGCCTCGTCGGCTTTCTCGCCGACCTCCTCGCCGAGTCGGACGCCACCGAATACACCTTCGCCCCGCTCAATCCCATCGTCGGCACCGGCCGCTTCTGTGTCTTCACCGAAGCCGAGACCCCAGCCTCCACCCCGGATCCCGATGACTACCACCACCTCACCGCCGGCATCAAGGCCTGGCGCGGCGTCACCATCATCTTTCAAATCCTCAGCAACGACGTCACCTCCCCCGAATACCAGGAAGTCTTTCGTCTCTTCACCCACAGCTTCGAGCCGGAGTGAAGCCCGGGTGCGGCCTCTCTCCGGCCGCCCCGAACCTCCCTCCGCAAACCGCACCCTCGCATGTCGCGACTTTCTCGCGACACCGCGCCATCCCCCGCCACGGCAGGGCACTCGCGAACGCCATCCCCGGCCGCTCATCGTCCCCCACGTTGCCAGTGTAAACGCAGCGGCGTTTCACCTTCCCCGCCGCCCGATGTCAGGACTGAACCCACTGATCGACAGTTCCTCGATCCATCTCCTCTGCTCAGCTTTCCCATCCCCGTCATGCACCGCTGCACCCTCTCTCTGCTCGCATCACTCCTCTGCGCCGGCGTCGTCTCTCCCGCCCTGGCCGCCGCAAAGTCGCGCCCCCGGCCGCCAAACATCGTCTTCATCTTCGCCGACGATCATGCCTGGCAGGCCATCAGCGCCTACGGTGAGGAACGCCATCTCATCGAAACACCCAACATCGACCGGATCGCCACCGAAGGCATGCGCTTCGACCGCTGCGTGGTGACCAACTCCATCTGCGGTCCCTCCCGCGCCGCCATCCTCACCGGCACCTGGTCGCACATCAACGGGTTCTACAACAACACCAACTCCCGGTTCGACGACAGCCAGCCCACCTTCCCGAAACGCCTCCAGGCCGCCGGCTACCAGACCGCCATCATCGGCAAGTGGCACCTCGTCTCCGACCCCACCGGCTTCGACCACTGGCACATCCTCCCCGGACAGGGCCGCTACTACAACCCGCCGATGATTCGCAATGGCGAAACCGTCCGCCATCAGGGCTACGTCACCGAGATCATCACCGACCTCACCCTCGAGTGGCTCGACCACCGCGACCCCGACCGCCCCTTCCTGCTCATGATGCAGCACAAGGCCCCCCATCGCAACTGGCAGCCGCCCATCCGCCACCTCAATTTCGACAACGACCGCGTCTACCCCGAGCCGCCCACGCTCTTTGACGACTACTCCGGCCGCGGCATCGCCGAACGCGACCAGGACATGAGCCTCGCCCACACCATGCACGACGGCGACGTCAAGCTCCGCACCCCGGGCGGGCTCACGGCCGAACAACGCGCCGCCTGGGACGCCTACTACAAACCGCGCAACGAAGCCTTCCGCAAAGCCAACCTCTCCGGACGCGACCTCATTCGCTGGCGGTATCAGCGCTACATGCACGACTACCTCGCCTGCATCAAGGGCGTCGATGAGAGCGTCGGGCGCATCCTCGACCGGCTCGACGAGCTCGGCCTCGCCGAAAACACGATCGTCGTTTACTCCTCCGACCAGGGATTCTTCCTCGGCGAGCACGGCTGGTTCGACAAACGATGGATCTTCGAAGAGTCCCTCCGCACGCCGTTGCTCGTGCGCTGGCCCGGCGTCGTCAAGCCCGGCTCCACCTGCTCCGCCATCGTCTCCAATGTCGATTTCGCCGAGACCTTCCTCGAAGCGGCCGGCCTGCCCGTCCCCGAACGCATGCAGGGCGCCAGCCTCGTGCCCATCCTCAAGGGGCAGGTGCCCGACGATTGGCGAACGTCCTTCTACTACCAATACTTCGAATACCCGAAGCCTCATCACGTGCGGCCGCACTACGGCGTCGTCACCGATCGCTACAAGCTCGTGAAGTTCTTCGGCACCGGCGAGGACTACACCGAGCTGTTCGATCTGCAGACCGACCCGCATGAGCTGCGCAGTGTGTATTCGCTAACCGAATATGCTCCCGTCGTCCGGGAACTCGAGGCCGAGCTGGCTCGACTCCGCCGGGAACTCCGCGTGCCTGCCGACGACCAGATCCCGCCCGAGGCGTTCGGAAACGTGGCCGACCGACAAACCTGAGGGCCCATCCGCAAATTTCTCGTAGCCTGCCGTTGGAGCAGAAAGCGCCGCACCGCGGTGCTTTCTGCTCCTGATTTCCGGGCGGCATCGCGCCTGCCCATGGCCGGCGTCGCCCGCGACGGCTCTCCGGCCGCTTCCCGCGCACGCCGCCCCCCCAACACAGCTTTCTTGCCGCCGGGACGCTCCGGCGATTCACTGCGGCGGCATGCGGATGCCACCCCTGATCCACCGCCTTCTCCTGCTCATCTC
>RFJS01000113.1 GCA_003694825.1 Verrucomicrobiota bacterium
GCATCGCGCAGCTGAAACTGCAGCGTCTGCCCCGATCGCGGCAGCGCACCGACGAGGATGGATCCGGAATCCGGATCGGCCGCGATCAGACTGCGAATGAGAAAATCTCCCCGCTGGTAATCATCGCGGTATTCATCGACGACGAGCCCGACGAACAGATTGCCGCCGCTGCGCTCTTTCTCCTCATCGGACAGCCCCTCGAAGGTCTCCGTCAACACCTCCACAGCCGGCCTGTTGCCGATCTGGCGGATGATATTGCGCTCGGCTCTCGTTATTGTCCACGTATCCCCAACCGGAGCACATCCCTGGGCCGTGACGCCGATGCAACGAACGCCTCCAATGGCGAGAACGACTCCACCTTCGTCGAAGACCGATCCGTCACAGTAAACCTGCGTCGTTTCGTCGACTCCCCGCCCCGCGGCCAGCCCACCATAAACAGGCACGCCCGGCAGCGCCGCCTGCACACCATTGAGCCACGGTTCGACATCCGTGCGAAACGGTTCAGCGAAGGCGAGAACAGCGTCATACGCAGCGGCGTCGATGCCCGCTTCGGCCAGCACACTTTCGGCACCGATATCGCTGCCGACATGGACGGCCCGAATCTTCGCCTCCGGCAGCGAATACAGCCCGAGAACGAAGCCGGTCCCCTCTTCGATCTCTCTTCCGTCGGCAATCAGACCGAGCGTCGAGCATCCAGCGAGAACCGGTATGTGGGCGTGCACGCGAAGAATCTCCAGCAGCTCGGCAGCATGCGGAAAGAACCGCGGCGTCACGAAGAGCAGTCCGAAAGTCACCGTCCGCGGCCCGAGCCGACGGCGCAGATTCTCGGCCCAGGCACACAGGCCGGCTTCATTCCAGGGCTGGTTCCAGACCCCGGTGACACTGTAGGGAGTTTCGTGCATACCACGCAGAGAGGACCGCAAGAAAAACCGAACCACGCGGGTCCGATGCCGCCGAGTATCTTTCCGGTCGGATTCACTTGGCAACACGCGAACGTCAGACAGCAATGAGATGCCCGGAATCCCCGGCCACAGCTAACCGACACATCCGGCCGGGCCGGCGACACTTCGCCCCCGCCTCCTCTCCTGGCACTGGTTCAGCCCCGACGCCGGTTGCCCAGGGGCACGTCGACGATGACGCGAAGCCCTTCGCTGGAGGAGTCATATTGGAGTCCGCCATGGAGCTGCTCGACAAGCATGCGCACGATCCGAAACCCCAGCCCGTCCGACCTTTCCGGATCCACGGCCTCCGGCAGGCCGATGCCATTGTCGGCGACGACGATCCGGGCCCGCTCGTCGTCGCCACGGTGCACCTCGATCCGCACCCGGGCGCCACGGCGCGTCTCGGGAAACGCATATTTGATCGAATTGGTCACCAGTTCGTTCAAGACCAGCCCGATGGGGATGGCCTGGTCGATCGACAGGGCCAGCTCGTCGCCCTCCACATCGATCGCCACCTCTGTGCCGGAACCGACAGTGAGCTGGTTCAGGAACCCCACGAGGCTCTGCACAAAGGAGATGAAGTCGATGGATACGAGGTTCTGTGCCTGATAGAGCTTTTCGTGCACCATGGACATCGCCATCACCCGGCCGATCGAGTGCTCGAGCGCCTCGATCGCGGCGCGATCCCTCGCCTTGCGTGTCTGCATGCGCAGGAGCGCCGAGATGATCTGCAGGTTGTTCTTCACCCGGTGATAGACCTCTTTGAGCAGCACCTCCTTTTCGGCCAGAGAAGCCCTCAAGCGAGCCTCCGAACGCTTCAACTCACTGATATCGGTGATGCGCACGAGCATGGTGCCGAGGCTCGGCGGCTCCATACGCGACACCGCCACCTGGCCCCAGAAGCGCTTGCCGCGCATGGTCACGTATTCTGCCTCGCCCGACCAGATCTCTCCGGATCCGATCTTCACGCCAATGCGCTCCAGTTCCTCGGGCGCCATCGGCGCGCGGCCGACACGCGTCCAGTCGCGCCCGAGCAGTTCATACATAGAGGCACACTCGAAGATCTCCACTGCACGCGGGTTGCACTCCAGGATGAGCTGCGTGCGGCGATCGACCAGCAACAGCGCGTCCGAAGCGCTCGCGAACACCGAAGCGAATTTGCGCTCGCTCGCCTCCAGGGCCTCCTGGGCCCGCCGCCGCTGCGTGACATCGACCAGTGTGCCCGCCATCCCGGTGATCCGCCCATCCGCTCCCTCCTGAGGACGCGCGATCACACGCAGCCAGCGTTCCGATCCATCCCGATGAACGAAACACAACTCCGTCTCGAC
>RFJS01000114.1 GCA_003694825.1 Verrucomicrobiota bacterium
ACCTTGCGCAGGCCCTCCCGCACGAGTTCATGGTCGTCTGCAATCAGGATTCTGGCCGCCGTCATGATTCTCTCTTCGGTATCGGCAAGGATGCACGAACGATCACGCCCGGCAACCCCTCCCTGATCTCCAGTTTGCCACCGATGGAACGCATGCGCTCGAACATGCCGGCGATGCCGACACCGGATCCCGGCCGGCCATGCCCCGCGTCGATGCGGTCTCCTCTCAATCCCCTGCCCTCGTCGCGAATTTCGAGAAGGACCCGATCCTGCTCACGACACAGGCGCACATGCGCCACCTTGCTGCCCGAATGCCGGTAGACGTTGGCGAGCGCTTCCTGAAGGATGCGGAAAAGCGCCAGCTCGACATCGCCATCGAGCCGCGGCAGCCCTTCATCGAGATCGAGTTGAATATCGATGCCGCTGCGGCGGCTCAGGCCCGAGCAATACTCTCTGCAGGCCCGCCCGAGCCCGAACACCTCGAGCAATGGCGGATGCAGCAGGTAGGAAACCGTCCGAATCTCCCGCGCACACAGATCGGTGCGATCCTGGCACTCGATGACCATCCTCGCGGCCTGGGCGGCATCCTCGGGCAACGCCCCCTCGAGGAGGGCAAGGTTCATATTGAGCGTGGCGAGGTTCTGCGAGGTGGCGTCGTGCAACTCCCGGGCGATGCGCCGGCGCTCTTCGTCCTGCGCTCGGATGAGCCGCACAGAGAGCTCGCGCAGCTGCGCCTCGGCCTTCTTGCGCTCGGAGATGTCGAGACCGATGCCGATGAGACAGCGTCGGCCTCCGATCATGGAAAGAAAGACGTTGAAGAAATACGGGATGCGCCGTCCGTCGCGCGTAACGATGTCGGCCTCAAACGACCCCTGACCTTCCTTGAAGATGCGCTGCACGACCTGCTCGATCCTCTCGCGCTGATCCGGCGCGGCGAAATCCAGCGGCGTCATGCGGGAGAGCTCCGCCCCGCTGTAACCGGTGACTTTCTCGACATTGGTATTCCAGCGCAGGGGACGCAGATGCTCGTCGTTGCAGAAGAGCAGCGCCGGCATACCGCGCAGCACCGCATCCGAGAAATCGCGCTCGCTGCGGACGATTTCCTCGGTGGTCTTGATGTCGGTGATATCGAGCTGTGAGCCTCGGAACCGCACCGGCCGGCCATCGGCATCGCGCGATACGGAAGCGTTGATGAGGATCCAGCGAACGGAACCATCCTTGTGCACCATCCGGCACTCCGAGCGGAAGTGCTCGACCGCCCCATCGGCAAAACACTTGTCCAGGTCGGTCCAGACGGAATCCCGATCCTCCGGGTGGATCCGCTCCCGCCAGACCTCGAAGGTATCCCCCAATTCGCTCTCGCGATAGCCGAGCTGGGGTTTCCAGTTCAGCGTAAACAACGATTTGCCCGAGAGCAGATCCCAGTCCCACAGGCCGACATTGCCCGCGTGCACCGCCATCCGCAGGCGGGCCGCATTTTCCCGAGCCTCGGCCTCGGCCCGCTTCTCGCCTGAAATATCGAACATCGTCGCCACCACGCCGACCGGCTTCCCCTCCGACCGGATAATGGCCGCCGTGGCGATGACCGGATACTCCGATCCGTCGCGACGCCGCAGATACCCTCCGCCCTGCCAGGCGTCATGAGAACGAACCTGCGTCATAATGTCATCGATACGCGCGGGGCGCGCCGAGAGCTGGCGGATGGACATGCCGACGAGGTCATCCCTCCCGCTCGGATCCCACATGCGGCGAAAGGCCGGGTTGGCGTGGGTGATGACGCCCTCCATGTCGAAAAAGCAGATGCCGGTGATGGACGACTCCACCGCCATGTTGCGGATCTGCAGCTCCTTCTCGGCCGCCCGCAACGCCCGCTGCTGCTGCCGCTTCTCGAGCACGACGCGGGCCGAGGCAGAGAGCCGCCCGAAATGCTCCGGCTTTTTGATGATGTAGTCATCGAGCCCGGCCTTCATCGCCTCGACGGCGATCTCCTCGCTGCCCGTGCCGGTAAACATGATCACCGGCAGATCCGGCCATCGTTCCCGAGCCTGGTTGAAGATGATCAAGCCATTGGTCCAGCGCAGGTCATAGTCGGTGATGAGCAGGTCGTAGTGCCCATGCTCGAGGGCCCGCTTCCACTCGGCCGGAGCCGGTATCTGCTCGACCTCGACATGCTCGAACTGCCGGCGCAGATCACGGATGACGAGCAGCCGATCGTCGGGATTGTCATCGACCATGATCACCCGCAGCAACTGCTGGCTTTGCTCCGACACCGCTGAAGACGTCATCATCGCAGGTTTCTCTCCTCTCCTCGAGAGCATGCAACGGCGAGCACACCAGCCTCGAACCGGATCGAGAAGGCTCCGGCCTCGCCGCCGCGTCGATCCGGCGCCCACGGCAGCAACCGCCTTGCTTCAGGGAAAGGCCTTAACGTGGACGAGGACAGACACATGGGGCGATTCGGGCCGCTCACGGCGCGGCCACGCCTATGATCAATGCAACCAGCGACGAACAACTCAAGTCCGCAACACCCCCGCTCTCCCCGATGCTCTCGCACGACCCGGCGTCTGGCCCTCCGGTCCGCACATTGCTCTCAGAGCGTCCCCGCGAACGTGTCTGAAGAGTCTGATAACTGGCGCCCTTACCGAGAGACCTGCCCCGCGATGCCGGCCGCACCGGCCCTTCGGGCGGGAGAGCCCCGGGCATCAAGTCTCGGATGGACGTTCTTCTCCGAACAGGAAGACGCCACCGCGCGCTTTCACTCGACGCGTCAAGCGGGCGCTCAAGCCGGCACGGCGGACTCAGCAGCGGCGGATTCGGAACGCTCGACAGCGACAAACTCACTCACGTCCATGATCTGGGCGAAGTTGAGGAGCTTCTCCTTGACCATCGGCGTGATCACCGTGCCCGCGGGGACGAGGACCATGCCCTCACTCGTGCGCACCGGATCCTTGAGCACATCGCCGGGCTTGACATCCTGCAGCCGCACCCGGGCGTCCTCCGTCACCCCGGCCGCCGCCGTCTCCGAAGCTCCGCGCAGGACGATCTTGAGCGCGGCGAGCACATCCGGATCGTAGACGCCTTCGGTGGTCTCCATCTCGGCCAGCGCCGTGAGAGTGCTGCCGTTTTCGCTGGCGAGGTGGCACAGGTCTGTCGCGGCTTTGAGGATGCGCGCCCCCACCGGGATTTCCTTGCCGCGGACATCGTCCAGCGGCAGGCCGCGTCCATCGTAGCATTTCTCCTGGTAGCGCACGTAGGCGGCGACGTTTTCGAGTCTCGGGATCTTCGAGAGCAGCTCGGCCCCGACCTCCGGCACCCGCTTGAACATGTCGATCTCGGCGCCGGTGAGCGGCTTGCCGGATCGTTTTTTCTCCAGGGTCGCCGGAGGGATCGTGACCAGACCGATGCGAGCCAGGGTCGCCGCGATTTCCAATTCCCAGAGTTCCTCGATACCGAGCCGGGTCGCAATGGACTGGCAGTGCTTCCAGATATTCTGCGCCTCGGCCAGGGTCTCGGGATTGGACATGGCGATGACATCGGCGAGGGCCTTGACGCTGCCCTTCAGGGTGTTTTCGAGAAGCTCTCGTTCGGCGACGATGAGCCGATACTGCTTGAGGCCCACCTCGAGGGTTTTCGCCAGCATGTCCGGCGGGCACGGTTTGGTCAGGAACTGAAAGACGCTGCCATGGTTGACGGCGGCCATGGCCGTCTGCTGATCGGCGTTGCCCGTGAGCATGATGCGCACCGTGTTCGGCGTGCGCTTCTTGACCTCGGTGAGAAACTGCACCCCGTTCATCTGGGGCATGTTCATGTCGGCCACGACGACGGCGTATTCGCCCTCCTCCTCGATCTTGCGCAAACCCGCCTGGCCGCTGGTGGCGGTGTCGATGGTGAATTTGCCACGGAGACTGCGGCGAAATCCCGAGAGGATGTTCGCATCGTCGTCCACACAGAGAATTTTTGTATTCATTCTGTCCTCACCTCCTCGTGGCAGCCGATAATTTCGGTGCGCCACTCTTCGAGTCTCTCCGTTTTTTCGATGCGCTCGAGCAGTGTCGCCAGCTTCGGGTTCGCGGGCTCGCTCGCCTCCCATGCCATGCGCTCCTCTTCGAGAATGGCCTGCGCGGCAAAGACCGCGGCGAGCGGCCCGAAGCGCAGGTCGGCGACCGACAGCGGATCGTGCAGCCAGGTGATGGCCTCAACGACAGGATCCGGCAGGCCCCACAGGCCGAGAAGGTATCCGCCGACATCGGCGTGGTTCATCCCGAAGACCGCTTCCTCGGCCTCGAAGAGCGAGCACCCCTCGCCGCGCACCTTCGCCACGGCTTCGGCATATTCCGCCGGCAGATTCGCCGCCAGCACGAGCGACCCGACATTGGCCAGGATTCCGGATACAAAGCACTGGTCGAGCAGTTCATCGTGCGCGCGTTCCAGCTCGGCGATGCGCTTCGCCGCTCCGGCGAGCCGAAGTGATTGAGACCAGACCTGCTCCGCGTCGAGCACCCCCAGCTCTTTGTCTCCGAATTGTTCGAACACCTTGAGTGTCGCCACCAGGTGCTTGATGCGCTCCACGCCGAGGAAGGCGGCGGCTTCCGCCGCATCGGAGACCGTGCGCCGCAGTCCGAAGAAAGCCGAATTGACGAGCTTGAGAAGATTGGCCGTGATGCCCGCATCCTGGCTGACGATCGCGCCGATCTCCTCGACCGAGACCTCCGGATTGCGCATGGCCTCGATGAGTTGCGAATAGACCGCGGGCACGACCGGCAGATAGTCCAGCCCGGCGACAAAGCGCTGCACCCGCGCACTGCGCACCCGCGCCTCGAGTGAGATCGCCCGCTCGAGCGCCCGCTGCAGGACCTCCGGCTCACACGGCTTGGCCAGATACTGGTGGGCGGTGCCGGTGCACTGCAGAATCAGATCCTGATCCGCATAGCCCGAAAGCACGAACCGCACGACGTACGGATGCCGTTGCGCCACCTCGGCAAGGAGTTGGGCGCCGTTCATTCCCGGCATCCGCATGTCAGTGACAATAATGTCGATGGGCTCGGTCTCGAGCACCTCGAGCGCCTGTTCTCCGCTCTCTGCGCACTGGATGTGCCATCCCCGCAGACACCGGCGCAGGGAGCGCCGCAGTCCATCGAGAATCATTCGATCATCGTCGACGAGAAGGATACGCGGTGAGTTGTTTGGGTCCATGGTCAGCGGGGTTTTCAGGATTCAGTCCCCCGGGACGGAGGAGTGACAGGGAGGCATACGACATAACCGGCGGAACAGCCCGGCTTCGAGCTCACCCGGATCGTGCCGCCGAGCCGCGCGATGGTATCGCTCGCCAGGGCGATGGCGGGGTCGTTGTGTGTCGGCGCGGCCGCATCGGCATCCGGGGGTGGCACGGGTGCCCCGGCGGATGCGCCCTCGAGATGAAGGATCGTGATCTTGAGCGCTTCAGCGCCTTCCGCGGTCCGGGCCGCGGAGGCCTCGATGACGAGATCACCGGCGGCAGGCCGCGTCTCCCGCAGATG
>RFJS01000571.1 GCA_003694825.1 Verrucomicrobiota bacterium
GGATCGGCGGGTGGGGTGCCAAGAGAGACGGTGGCGCCGCCGCGCACGCGGGAGACCGAGCCCTTGCGCCGCGGGCCACCCTCGCGCGGGTTGAACCAGCGCACCGAGAAGGTGCCATCGGCCGCGCTCAGATCGAGATCGCAGGTGCCGCCTTCGGGAAGGTAGACGAGGTAGAGGTCGTTTTCCTTCGCGAAACAGTAGCGGGCATTGGTGTTTTCGGGGTTGCCGACGAGATCGTCGCGGTTGCGCATGTGCCAGAAGGGGATGGCGTTGTCGCGGAAGAAATCGAGGGCGATGCGGCAGAAGTCCCAGGAGCGGTCGCGGCTGCGCAGGTCTTCGCAAACGAGATCGTTTTGCGGGAGCTTGTATCCAAAGTAGTATTCGACGCCGCCTCCGCCGGCCATGAGGTTGCCCCAGAGGGTGTATTTGCGGATATCGTGCAGCGTGTAGGCGCGCCCTTCGTTCTCCGGTTCGGCGAGGCCGGAAAAGCCGGCGTATCCGGGATCCGGCGGCACGCCGAAGCCGGCGGGGTTTTGCTCGTCGTTGGCCACGACCCAGGGGCGTCCGGCCTGCTCGGAGGCGCGCAGCCAGCGCAAGGTGCGCTGGTGGGCGACGGACCAGTGGTTCTGGGCGGAGGCGCCGGTGAGGGCCGACTGCGTGCCGAGGAGGCGGGGGTAGACCTCTTCCTGCTGGTCGGGGAAGGTGTGGATGACGATGTGGTGGCCGTAGGGATCGAGCAGCCGGATGTAGGCGGCCATGTCGCGCTGCTCCTCGTAGGACTGGGTGTTCTCCTCGCCGAGGTTCCAGTTGAGGGCGAGTTCGTATCCGAAGCGGGCGATGATCTCGCGGAAGTAGAGCTTGCGCTCGGGGCCGAGGGCGCCGCCGTCGAGGGCCTCGGGGATGACCTTCGGCTTGCGGGCGTGGCCGGCGCGGTGGTCGTCGAGTTCGTTTTCCTGAAGCTTGAAGTGAAGGTGCAGGCCGAGCTTCTGGGCGTGGTCCATGACGATGGCCCACTGGTCGAGCTTGGAGCAGTCGTAGTGGAGTTTCTGATCGCGCGCGGTGAAGGGCCAGACGTTGTCGCCGTCGCCGCCGGCGTTGTAGGTGAGGAAGGAGAAGGAGTTGACGCCTTTGGCGGCGAGGTAGTTGAGGGCGCCGATGATGCCCTTGCCCTTGTCGCCCTGCCAGGTGGGGTCGCCGGGCCGCCAGTCGCGGACGTGCGGCTCCCAGGTTTTCAGGGTTTGGGTCGGCTCCGCCTCGCCGGGGCGGGGCGCCTGCTTGCGGCCGCGTTCGGTGCCGTCGAAATCGGCGTAGGCGAAGAAGGTTTCTGGGGCGTCCGGGCCGGCCTTGAGGAAGAACTCACCAGTGCCGGCGAATTGCAGGTAGTGCCCGCCGACGTAGCGCAGGCGGCCCTTGCCGCGGAAGTCGCGGCCGGTCTTGTCGGTGGGGGCGATGGTGAACGAGCCGGTGGCGCCGTCGAAGGGCGTGAGGGGCTCGCCGACGGCGGGCTCGACGGCGGCCATGGGGCCCGCGACGAAGGAGACGCGGAAGTGCCAGGTGCCGGTGCGGTCCGGGGCGAAGTGGGCGCGCCACACGTTTCCGGATACGGCGGAGGTCTCCGCGGCGTGGCCGTCGGCGGCGAAGTAGCCGGGCACGGCGTAGGTGGGCGCGCCCGATTCGTGGGTGAAGAGGACGGTGAAGCGGTAGTCGGTGAAGGGGTTGGGCGCTTCGTCCTGTTCGTGGGCGTAGGGCCCGGCGAGGCTGAGGGTGACCTTGTGCCACTGCTTCAGTTCGCCGCTGATGGTGACGCTGCCGTCGCCGTCCGGCCCGCGGAGCGAGTCGGTGGAGGATGCGGCGACGGCCGGGGCGGCGGCGCCGAGGGCGAGCGTGGCGGCGAGGGCCGCGCCCGCGAGGATGTTGCCGAGGTGTCTGTTCATGGATGTGTCAGAGTCTGAGAGTTTCGAGGCACGGGAAAAGAGGATCGGATGGATACGAGGGCATCAGTGTCTGGCATCCCGGAGCCGGGCGACGGCTTCGGCGAGGGCGTCGGCATCGCCGACGTTTCCGGGGAA
>RFJS01000572.1 GCA_003694825.1 Verrucomicrobiota bacterium
CCCCAGCGGAAGTTGGGCTCACCGTCTCCGGTGTGCTGGTAGCTCCAGCCGGTGAAGACGCGGGCCAGCCCCATGATGGTTTCCTGGGTGTAGGTGGGGATGGGCGCTCCGTAGGCGTCGAGCATGAGGGTGCCGTCGGGGTGGAGTTTGTTCAGCCCGATGGTGAAAAGCTGCATGATTTCGCGGGCGTAGTTTTCGTCCGGAAGGGTGCCGCGGACGGGGTCGCCCTTCTCGTTGCGCAGCATGGAGAGGTAGTAGCCCATGGCGGGGCTGAGGGTGACATCGAGCAGCAGGTCGCGGAAGTTGCCGAAGGCGTGCTTGACGAGAAGGTCGTAGTAGGCGGAGGCGGCGGCGGGATCGGCCCCGGGCAGGCCCCGGTCCGAGACGACGAGGATCTCGCTGAGA
Source organism: Verrucomicrobiota bacterium (assembly GCA_003694825.1). Taxonomy (GTDB): domain Bacteria; phylum Verrucomicrobiota; class Verrucomicrobiia; order Opitutales; family Opitutaceae; genus J108. Next base: position 406 of record RFJS01000572.1, read on the forward strand.
GCGAAGGCCATGCGCTGGCGGAGCTGGTCGGGGGCCTGGACGGCGGTCTGCCACCAGAGGTGGACGCGGTCGCGGTAGCTGACGCGGGCCTCGGGATCCTCCTGGCGGTAGCTCTCGAGGATGGCGTCGAGGGCGGGCAAATGCCAGGTGGGGGCGGCGGCGATCTGCTCGTCGAGCCAGGCGCGGTAGCCGATCTGCCGCAGGTGGTCCACCGCGGCGGTGTCCGGGCCGAAGGTGGCCTGGGTGAGGAAACGCACGGCCTCCGGCGCGGTGGGCGGGGTGTCGAGATCGACGGCGGGCGGCGCCGGGGGTGCGTGAAACGCGCTGGAGCCGAGGGCTGGGGCGAAGTGGCCGCGCAGCTCGCCTTCGGGGAAGTCCGCCGAATAGATGATGACATTGAGCAGACCGGTCTGGAGGGCGGCGACGAGATCGTCGGCGGTGAGTGTGCCGGCGTCCTCGATACGCCAGGTGAAGTTGTTGAACTGGCCGTTGGGCAGCGGCTGGATGAGCGGGCCGGTGAAGCCGGCCTCGCCGACGAGCAGGTAGGCGGCGACCTGCGGAGAGCTGAGGCCGGTCATGCGCAGGGTGATCGTGGCGGTGCGTGTCTCGGCATTGAAAAGCAGAGAGGCCGTGCCGGAGGCGGTGGTGGCGGCCCCGTCGGCCGGGCGGAGCCGGGCGAGGTAGAGGCTTTGGCCATCGGTTTCGGGCGCGACGGCGTCATAGCGGGCGAGCGCCCAGCCGGGGATAATGGCGGGCGGCGCGTCGGGCGAGGCGGAAGGCAGCCGCCATGCGACGGAGACCGGGCCTCCCACGGGGGCCGGACGGTGAAGGACTTCGAAGTAGTAGCGCTTCCCGGCTTCGAGGCGGATCGGAAGGCTGGCCTGTTCTTCGCTGGCGAACCAGTAGAGCGAGCCGCCGGGGGTGGATACGCGGGCGCGTTCCCAGCGGTCGGCGGGCTGATCGCTGTCGGCGATGCGCAGGGTGGCCGGTCCGGAGGCGGCGACCCAGAAACGGTAGTCCCCGGATTCGGGAGGTGTGAGGAAGCCACGGATACGCTCGAGCGCGGTTCCGGCCGGAGCGTCGCTCTGGAGCTGGTCGAGGACGGCGGTGCTCGCAGCGACGGCGTCGGGGGCTTCGAGGGTGTCGGAGGCGGTTTCCCAGCGCTCGGCCACGGGGGCGGCGCCAGCGGCGAGGACATTGAGCTGGAGCACTTCCATGCCCGTGCCGTGGGCGTTGGTGGCTTCGAGGACGATCGAGTAGGCGCCGGCGTTGGCCGGAGTGCCGGTGATGGCGCCGGTGATGGGATCGAAGGTGAGCCCGGCGGGGAGATCGGTCACGGCGAACGACTGGGGATTGCCGGTGGCGGTGAGCTGGTAGTGGAAGGGGGCTCCGGCGAGGGTCAGGGCGGTGCGGGCGCTGGTGATGGTCGGCGCCGGTGTTTCGATCTGGAAAATCTCGCGGGCGGAGAGGGCCGAGCGATTGCTGCCGGGCGGGGTCCAATAGAGGGCGGCGGTGGCGCGGCCGCCGCGATCGTAGAACTCCATGCGCACGGCGTAGCGGACGCCGCCGGCGAGGCGCCGGACGGCAGAGTGGGATTTGGCGCTCTGGTTGGTCCAGTGATCGATCACGAGTTCGTCATCGATCCAGAGACGGACGCCGTCGTCGGTGTAGGTGGTGAAGGTGTAGTCTCCGGTTGCCGGAGTTTCGAGGTAGCCGGTCCAGCGTGCGGAGAAGCGGTCGGCGGGGACGCCTTCGGCGGGAGGTTCGTATTCCCATTCGAATTCGATGGCTTCGTCGTGGCGCACGACCACCGGTTCGCCTTCGAGGTCGGTGTTGTTGTAAAACTCGGCGCGCCAGCCGCGGCTGGCGGGTTCGGTCTCGTCTTCGATGATGAAGTGCACGCGACCGAGTCCGCGGATGGTGTAGGTGTCGTCTTCGACGAGGGAGACGGTGAGGGTTTCGGCCGGTTCGACGAGGCGGTCGTTCCATGCGCTGACGGGAACGGCGGCGGTGGAGGATCCGGCCGGAATGAGAACGGTGGCGGGAATGCCGGGAATGTCGTCGGCGTCGGCTGTGCCGGAGGTGGCGAGGCGCACGCGCAGCGGCTGGCTGACGTCGCCACTGCGGACGATGAGCACGCTTCCGGCCGGAGTCACGCCTTCCTGAATACGCGAATTGCGGGCGTGGAGCCATACATCGGGGGCGGCGCCCGGCGCCGGATCGGGCTTGGGAGCGATGCCCCCGTTTCCGGGCGGATCGAGATCGTAGATTTCGATGAGGACGACGCCGTGGGTGCCGGTGGGATCGTCGATGTGGGCGGAGTAGGCGCCGGGTGGAAGCTCGAGGTCGAGGACGGCGTCGAGGCTGCCGCGGGGCAGGGGGAAGGCGCCGGCTTCGTCGAAGGCGGCTTCGGTGGCGGAGGGGTCGGTTCCGGCCGGGGCCCAGTCGTCGTTTTCAGCGACGAGGTCGCCGTTGTGGTAGAGGCGGATGCGAGGGTTGCCGAGAGCGTTGGCGACGCCGAATTCGGCCAGGGTCGGGCCGACGGCGCGAATGAGGACGTGTTTGGGGCGGCCCGCGGTGAGGACGAAGCCGGCGATCATGAGCGGGTTGTCGGGGCGCAGTTCGCCGCGCAGAGAGATGTTGGCGATGGATTGGGTGAGGTCGCCGGGATCGGCGGCGTCGTAGAGCTCGAGGAGGACTTGGCCCGTGGATCCGGCCTTGCCCTGAGCGTGGGCGGTGTAGGCGCCGGGGGAGAGCGGAAGGAGCACGGCGGCGTCGCGCGAGCCGTGCTGAAGGTCGAAGGCACCGAGGCGGTCGAGCAGCGGTGTGAGGTCGTCGCCGTCGCTCCAGGAGTCGTTGGTCATTTCGACTTCGGGGGTGCGGAAGACTTTCAGTTCGGGGTCGATCATGAAGTCGGTCACCCCGAAGTCGGAGAGCCCCGGGCCGATGGCGCGGAGCAGGAGGGGCCGGGTGTTCTGGCCGCCGAGCACGAAGCCGGAGACGAGGACGTTGTCGCCGGCGCCCGAATTGGCGCGAACGGAGAAGTTGGCGATGCGGCCGGGTGCGTCGGCGACGACCTGGGCATGGGTGGGCCGGACGGAGCCAGCGGCGAGCACGCCGGCGGCGAGGATGGCGAGGATGCGGTGTGCTGTCTGCATGGTGGCGCGTGGATACGGGCGCGTGGGCAGACCGCGCCGGAGCGGTTTTCAGGCGGATGGGTTCAACAGGCGCGGCACGAGGGCAGTCCGACGCCGGGAGTCGATGGCGGGAAAGGCGGCGGTTGTGGCCGCGGGAAGGAATGCAGCGGATAGTAAGATAGCGGCGTTTATGGCGGGCATTACCGCGGCTTTCCGGGTTCTGGCGCGCATTCTTGAAACTGCGGCGGTCGGTCGGCCGTGGTTTTACGCCGTGCTTATACGCAGGTGCGCAGTTTCCGGCCACCGTTGGCGATTTTGGCGACACGGTGCGGCCGGGGGTGCCGCTCAACCTTCCCTCGGGGGGAGCGGGGCGGAAGAAGGAGGATTTCGGCGGCAGGATGGGCTTTCGCCGGTGAAAGCACCCGATGAGCGTGTCAGTCGTCAGAGGTGCGGCCGGCGGAGAGGGGCTTGTGGTTTTTCTCGAATTCGAGGAGCGCCTCGATGCGTTCTTCGGTTTCCGGGTGGGAGGAGAGGTAGGGCATGCTGGCGTTTGCGGCGTTGTCGAGAAGCCTGGCAAGCGCCGAGCGCATGGGGGCGGTGGTCCCGCGCGTGGCGAGCAGGTAGCGGGCGGCGGCGAGGTCGGCTTCGGCCTCGAATTCGCGCGAGTAGCCGCTGCCGATGAGGACCATCGGCAGGGTGCCGGCCATGCCGCTCAAGGAGTTGATGTCACCGAGCAGGGTGCCGATGACGATGAAAACGCCCGAGTTCTGAAGAACGAGGCGAACTCCGTGCCGCTGGTCGATATGGGCGATTTCGTGGGCGAAGACGGCTGCGAGTTCATCGTCGTTGAGCAGGTGGACGAGCGCATCCGTCACGATGATGGTTCCGGAGGG
>RFJS01000573.1 GCA_003694825.1 Verrucomicrobiota bacterium
ACCGTCTCATCGGCGAGCTGCGGCGTGGCATCGGCCGAGCCCTGGATAAGCAGGGCCCGCTCCCGCGTGAGCAGCGACGATACCGGCAGGGGCGTCTTGAGCAACTGGCGCGACTTGCGCCGAATGAGCGTCCGCACATCGCGGTAGGGCGGCTTCTGATCGCGCTTCCGGTTGATGCGTTCCTGCGACTCGATGGTCACAGCCTGGTTCGGCGGCAGGGTGTAGACGGAGAAAAAGCCCGGCGAGTGCCCCGTGAGCCGGTTGACCGCCACCATCCGTATCCACCGGTCCACGTCGTCGAGGGTTTCGGCCGCCGCGCGGTCGAGAAAATACCGCCGCAGCGCCGTCAGCTCGCGAAGCGTCTCCGGGTGATAGAAAACGAGCAATTCCTCCCAAACCTCGCCCGTCCACTCGAGCTGGAGCGCGTCGAGCCGTGCCTCGACCGCCTCGATACTCGGCGGCCGCAATCGCGGCTCCACCATGACGCGCGCCACCGGATTGATGTCACACCCCGCCGCCCGGCGGCCGAGCAGCACGGCCTCGATCAGCGTCGTCCCGCGGCCCATGAACGGGTCATAGACGAGCGCCCCCGGCCGCGTGAGGCGCTCGATGAAGAAGCGCGGCAGCGCCGGTTTGAAACACGCGCGATAGGAGACCTCGTGGATGGGATGCCCGGCCCGCTGCCTGGCGGTCCAGAATTCGTTCACAAACACCGGCACCGGATCGTGGCCGTCGATGGCGAGCTCCAGCCGTTCACTGGCCCGCCCGAAAGCGTCGAACCGGGCCAACTCCTCGATCAGCGCCTTCGCGGAACGAACACCGCGGCGATCGGCGATCGATGAATCGGAGACAACAGGCATGAAGGGCATAGGTTCGGCTGAAGATGGTTGCGGGAGCACCGCCGGTTCATTCCGGGCCAAGCGGGGACGGGAGGGTGAGCTTCGCCGCCTCCGCCACCGGCCGCAAGGCCGCGATCACGGCCGGATCGACGGCGAGCCCCTGCGCGAGTTGCCCGGCCTTGCGCGCCAGCGCGTCCTCGCCCGGCAGATGCACAGGCGCGGCTCCCTCCGGCACGCGGGCCGCCCGACAGGCACGCGCCAGCGCCTCCATCTCGCGGCGAAAGGCATCCAGTCCGCTGAAGCGGCCCGGGTCGATGAGCTGCACGAAAACCGAGCAGCCCCAACGCCCCGCCTCCGCATCGGGCCCATCGGGCGCCCACCCCGCCAGCCCGGCGGTGAGCGCCTCGATGAACAACCCGAGGGCAAACCCCTTGTAGCCGAGGTCCATGCCGCCGAGCGGAAGAATCGCCCCCTCGCCCTTTTCCACCAGCGGTTTCGGATCATCCGTCGGCGCGCCATTCGCGTCGATCAGCCAGGGGCCGGGCAGCCTGCTGCCCGCCTCCGCGGTCCGGATGCAGGTGCCCACGGAAGTGGATGCCACGCTCATGTCGATCATCACCGGCTTGCCTTCGGTCGGAAAACCCACGGCCAGCGGACTCGGCGAGAGCACGCCCTCGATCGCCCCGGGAGGCGCGACCCGGCCGCTGCGGTCGGCATTGGCCAGCACGACCATCAGCCCCTTTTCCGTCACCGCCTCGAGATAGGCCTGCAAGCCCCCCGTGTGGTGGCTGCGCCGAATCACCACCGTCGCCACCGGGTGGCGCAGCAGCCGGCGCGCCGCCTCGGCGATGGCCCGTTTCACCAGCCACGGGCCCGGCAGGTGCCGTCCATCCCACACCTGGGTTGAGGATTCGTCGCGCACGATGTCGTAGAGCCCGTCCACGGCCATCGACCCCTCGCGCACGGCCGAGACATACCACGGCAACAGCCGCAGGCCATGCGTGCGGCGGCCGAGCAGCTCGGCCTCGAGCAGGACATCGGCGACATCCACCGCCTTGTCCCCCGGCATCCCGGCGGCCACGAGCGCGTCGAAGGCGAAGGCCAACATGGCCTCGAAATCGTACCGGTCATCCTTGGGTCTCTCGTCGCTGGTCATCTTGCAGGTCCGGAAAATTGGGAAGCGCCGCAGGATCAGTCCGCGCCCCGGCCGAAGGCGAATGGATTTTTCCACGCGGCCGCCGCGATGATCGCCGCGCCGCCCGCGGCAGACTTCGGGCTTTAGCGCCGGTCACTCCGGCAAATCCGCCGGCCGCGGTGGTCTTCCGGCTTTTCGCCACCGCCGCGGCCGCCCCATCCTCGAGGCCGCACCGCCATGTTTCGTTTCATCGTCGTCAACGACCTCCATCACGCAGATCCCGCGTGCACGCCATGGATGCAACGCCTCGTCGCACACATGCGCGCGCACGCCCCCCTCGACTTCGCGCTGGTGCTCGGTGACCTCAGCGACACCGGCCGCCCCGAGAGCCTCGCCGCCATGCGCGACATCCTCGGCGGCCTCGGTTCGCCCGTCTTCACGGTCCCCGGCAATCACGACTGCGATGTCGAAGGCGACACCCGGCTCTATGCCGGCATTTTTCCCGGACAGCTCAATTACCACTTCCGCCACCACGGCTGGCAGTTCATCGGTTTCGACTCCACCGACGGCACGCGCTGGGAAGACACCCGCATGCGACCCGAGACGCTCGCTTTTCTCGCGGACACCGCCGCCACGCTCGATCACGGCGCTCCCACCATCGCCTTCACCCACTTCCCCCTCGGCGAAGGCGTGCGCATGCGCTCACTCGACGCCGATGCCGCCCTCGACCGCCTCGCGCAGCTCGACCTCCGCTGCGTCTTCTCCGGCCACTACCACGCGCGCACGGAGCGTATCCACAACGGCACCCCGCTCATCACCAACGCCTGCTGCTCCCGCGTGCAGGACAACCACGACGCCTCGCCCGAGAAGGGATACCTCCTGTGCACCGCCCACCCCGACGGCTCCCTCGAACGCGAATTCATCCCTTTTTCCACCGCTGCCGATCAGCCGGATCGTTAGCGCGGCGCGCGCCTGCGACCCTCCGGCGCCACCGGCCGGAGGCAGCCCGCGCCGAGGCAACGCCGCCTACAGCCGATCGGCGTCGAACACCGTCTCGGTGTCCTTGTCCCACCCATCCCAGAGAAAGTCGTCCGCGACGCCATCCGCGATGAGCCGCAAGGCCAGGCGAACCTGCTCTTCGTAGAATTCGCAAAATGCTCCCGGTCGATCGAGGCCGCCGCGCATTTCGTTCGCCTCCGCCGGACACGGCGCGCCACAGAAGTGGCGGACGGCGCATCCCGCGCACGGCTCGATCGCCTCGACGCGACGCCCCGTGACCCTGCGAAACGGCGCGCTCTCGAGCACCTTGTCGATCTCGTCTTCGAAAAGATTGCCGCCGCAAAACTCCGGAAGTCCGATGAATTCACTGCACGGGTACATCGACCCGTCCGGCGCGAGGGCGAAGAACACCCTTCCGCCGCCGCAGGGCGAGATGTCGCACATCAAGCGGCGGGCGCTCGGCGCGATGATGCTGATGAGGATGTTGGCGAAATTGGCGACGACCAGCTTGCGCCCGGTCTGGCGATAGAGCTCATGCGTCCGCCGGATCGCCGCTTCGAAGCAGGGGAAAACCGCCTCGTCCGCCGGCTTGATGGACCTCGCATTCGGCATCGTGCACCGCACCATGTTCAACATCGTCGTCGGCACCTCCTGCTCATGGAAGAAATCGACGAGTGAAGACAGGTGCGCCATGTTCTCGCTGGTGACCGTGCAAATGACGCTGTAGCTCCCATACCCCTTCAACAGCCGCATGGCCTCCAGGGTCTTCTCGAAAACGCTGTCCCCCATCCAGCTCTTCCGCGTGCGATCGGCGATCCCGGCCACCGGCGCATCGAGCGAAAGGCCGACGCTTGTCCCCGTTTCCCTCAACAGGGCCGCCCCCTCGGCATCGAGCAGGGTGCCGTTGGTCTGAACCCCGAAGCGAAAGCGGTCCGAGTAGCGCTCGATCGCCTTGTAGATGATCTGCCGGCACATGAGCGGCTCCGCCCCATGGAAGATCACCTGCGGGAGGCGCCCCTCGGGCATCTTCCCATCGAAATAGCCGTGGAGAATCTCCAGCGACCGAAACAGCTCCGCCTCCGTCATCTGCCCCCCGCCGCGGCGCATCGACTCGGGGATGTAGCAGTAGGTGCAATTCAGGTTACACCGCTCGGTGGGGTTGATATAGACCGCCGACAACCCCAGCCCGAACCGCAAGGCATCCATCTCCTCCGCGAACGCGCCGGCCTTCTCCCGGCAGGCCGACAGAAAAGTCTCGTCTGCGAGCGTATCCGCCAGCGCATCCTTTCGCGTCAACGACCAGAACGCCGTATCCGGATCGACCAGCCCGATGTAGGTATCGTGCCCGATGTCGATCGGCACGAGCGTCGGCCCGTTTCCGGTATTGACAAAGCGGCCCCGGCTCGGGGCCGCCGGTTCGAACCGGGAACGCTGGCTCATTTCGATTTCGTCTCTTTATCCATCAGGACATAGTGGGACAACCCCACGCCATTCGCCCGGCATGTCTTCCGAATGGCGATGATCTTCTTCTGCGTATCGTTCTGCTTTTGCTGCATCCTTGTCCTCCTTTGGGTTTGTCAATGCCCAGGCGTGCGACCACAGCGCTGATCTCAGCGCCATGGAAACACGAATACGCGGTGCACGTCAGGCAGCTGCCCCGATTCCGGGGGAGAAATTTTCGCAATACCGGGAGAATTATTACGCCAGCTTCTGGCCGACAAAACCACCGCTCAGCACGATCGCGGCCAACGCCGCACGCGACAGCGCAGCCATCCTGTCGGCGCACCGTCCGTCACGGCCGCCGCCACCAA
>RFJS01000115.1 GCA_003694825.1 Verrucomicrobiota bacterium
CCGCTTTGCCGTCGAGGTGTGCCGGGAACTGGGCATTCACGCCCAGGCGGCGCGCCAGGTGGTGCCGATGGCGGCCCAGTTTATGCGTCTGGCCGGTGTTCAGGGGACGGATACGCCTCCGGAGTCGATCGACCGCCGGGCCGTAGCCGCTTGCCTGCTGGCGGGGTTTGCCGATCAGGTGGCGCGCCGGCTGGATCGCGGCACATTGCGCTGTGAGCTCGTGCACGGGCGCCGCGGGACGCTCGCGCGCGAGAGTGTCGTGCAGACGGCGGTGCTGCTGGTGGCGGGTGAAGTGACCGAGATCGGGGGCCGTGCCGGTGAGGTGACGACCGTGCTCGGCATGTGCACCGCCATCGACGAAGCCCTGCTCGACGAAGTCTTTCCCGGAGACCTGCGGGTGGAGGAGGTCGCCGCACTGGATGCGGCGGCGAAGCGCGTGAGTGTGCGGCGGCGTCGATTGTTTCGCGATCTGGTGCTCGAGGATCGTGAGGCCGGCGAGGCGACCTCGGATGCGGCGGTGGCCATCCTGGTGCAGGAGGTTCGGGAAGGACGCTGCCGGATCCGTCGCTGGGATGATGCCGTGGAGCAGTTTATTCGAAAGGTGAACGCGATGGCGCGGTTGTTCCCGGAATTGGGCGTGCACCCGATCGACGCCGAGGCGCGCGAGATGCTCCTGGAGCAGATGGTGCATGGCTGCCGCACGCTCAAGGCGGTGCGTGAACTCGATCCATGGCCGACGCTGCGGGCGTGGCGGCAGCCCGAGCAGCTCGCGGCGCTCGAGCAGTTGTTTCCGGATCGCCTGATGATGCCGAACGGCCGGCGCGCGCGCATCACCTATCACGAGGATGGCTCGGCGAGCATCGCGGCGCGGATACAGGAGCTCTTCGGGATCGAACGCAATATCACGATCGCCGACGGGCGCATGCCGTTGCGCATCGAAGTGCTCGCGCCGAACCATCGGCCGATCCAGGTGACCGACGACCTTTCACGCTTTTGGGAAGTGACGTATCCAGAGATCAAACCGGCGCTGTCGCGGCGTTATCCGAAACACGAATGGCGGTGACGCTTCTCGGATCCGGGCGCGCCGGGAGAGCGCGAAGCCGGTCGCGGGCCGCACCGGGCCCGCGGCTCAGTGGAGCACTTTGATCAGGACGAAACCGCCGATCAGGAGCAGGGCGAAGGCGATGGTGAGCCACTCGAGATACTTGTCGAGGATCGCCTTGACCGGCGGGCCGAAGAAATAAATCGCGCCCCCGACCAGAGCGAAACGAGCCGTTCGCCCGATGCTCGATGCCAGCACGAGCGTCGCGAGCGAGACGTTTTCGTGAAACACGCCCGCGGCGATAGTGAAGACCTTATAGGGGATCGGCGTGAAGGCGGCGGTGACGATCGCGAGAAAGGCGTTGTCCCCGTAGTAGGTGCCGACGGTCTCAAAGTGGTGCTGGTAGCCGAGCGTGTCGATAATGCGCACGCCGATCGTATCGTAAAAGCCGTAGCCGATGTAGTAGCCGAGGATTCCGCCGAGCACCGAGGCAAGCGAGCACCAGAAGACGTAGCGGAAGGACCGCTTCGGCGCACCCATGCACAGCGCCATGAGCAGCACGTCCGGCGGGATGGGGAAAAAGGAGGATTCGGTGAAGGCCAGCAGAAACAGCGCGGGCAGCGCGTAGGGCGTGTCCGCCCAGTGAAGCACCCACTTGTAGAGCTTTCGGATAATCCCGGTCTCCCCGGGCTGAACTTGGGGCGCGGTCGGCTGGTCCACCGTGAATCAGAGAGTTGAGTGGGGATGGGGGCCGAGGGCCTTCGTCAGACGCGGCGATACAGCTTCCCTGCCGGCATCCGGAGAATGCCGCTGAACCGGGACAAGACGAAGGCGCGGCCGACGCCAGGAATCAGGCGTCCGGCTTGGTCTTGCGAAGACCGACGACGCGATCGCCCTCTTTCCACTGTCCGCGCTTGCGGAGCAGCTCCACGCGCTCGAAGCGCTTGAGGACGTTGCGTTTCTTCAACAGGGCACTGGCGGACTTGAAGCTGGGATGCTGTGACATGGCTTGAAATGGAGAAAGGTTGTCTTCGCTGCGTGTAAAAGGGCCGTCAGGTAGAGTCTCCCTCGGCCCAGTTCAAGTATTTTTCGGAAACGGCGGTGGCGGTGACGGCGACCCACTGCGGCACCTCATAGGGATGGTGGGTCTCCAGCCACGCCCTGATGCTCGGTTCGGCGCGGGCGGGAAACTTCACGGTGAGCCGGTATTCCTCAGCCGCTTCGATCCTGCCGTCCCAACGATAGACCGAGGTGAGGGGGCCGGAGATCTGCGCGCAGGCGGCGAGTTTCGCCTCGACGAGTCCGCGGGCGAGGCGCAGGGCATCTTCCCGGGTTTCGCAGGTCGTCCAGCCGATCATCAGTGGCGGGGCTTGCATGGTCTGGATGCTGTGGCGCGGGGGCCGCGGAAGGGCAACGGTCAAATTCAAGGTTGACCGGAGGTGTGGCCGGCTGCATACGGACGGGTTTTCCAAAACACCGGAGGCAAGACCTTGAGAGACGAATACCTGAACGAAGCGAAAAAGATCGTCGGCGACAAAAACCTGCTCGTTGCGGTCGTGTCGAAGCGCGTGAAGCAGCTCAAGCGCGGGCATCGTCCGCTGATCGAATCCCTCGAGAAGCTCGATCCGGAGGATATCGCCCTTCGCGAGATCATCGAGGGGAAGATCACCTTCGAAGTGCCGAAGGAGCCGGTCGCCTGACGCGTCTGTTGATTTTGCATCCGGGAGGCCCGTTGTGGGTGTCCCGGATTTTTTGCGTGCGGCCAGAGCGCCGCGGCGGCTTGATTTCCCCATGAGTTCCCGCAGGAAAGGCAAGAGCGCGCTCCCGGAGATTCGCAATGCGAAGGCCGGGCGCGACTATGACCTCGGCGAGCGGTTCGAGGCGGGCATCGTCTTGACGGGGACCGAGGTGAAATCGATCCGCGCCGGGCGGGCACAGATTTCCGAGGCATTTGGCCGGGTGCAGAACGGGGAGGTGTTCCTCTACAACATGCACATCGCCGAGTATGCCTTCGGGACAATCAACAACCACGTGCCGAATCGACCGCGCAAGCTCCTGCTCAAGGCGCGCGAGATTCGCAAGATTCAGCACGAGATCGAGGCCGGCGGGCGGGCGCTGGTGCCGGTGCGGGTGTATTTCAAGGGATCGCTGGTAAAGGTGGAGCTCGCTCTCGGCACCGGAAAAAAACTCTACGACAAGCGCCAGGATCTGAAAAAGCGGGCGCAGATGCGCGAGGTCGAGCGCGCGATGAGCCTGCGGCGTTGAGCCGGCGGCCCGGAGCGGGCCGAAGAAGTCCCAAAGCCCGGCGCGGGCGGGCGATTGCGATAGCTGGAGAAGACAAGGTGGACAGCAGGGCGGGTTCCGCCGCGACCACATCCGGCTGGGCGGAGTGCTCGAAAAGTGTGTCGGCTCAACGCCAGCGTCCGACCGGCGTGTAAAAGCCTTCCGTGCCAGTGGCGGTCTCTTCGCGGGGAGCAAGGGCTTTTTGAATGGCCGTGGCTAGATCGACCCATGAGATCGGCTTGAAGAGCACATCGCGCAGCTGGCGATGCTGGATGCTGGCGATCTCCATCGGGCTGAGGGCATTGCCGGTCAGGATAAGACAGGGCAGGTCCGGCCGTTGTTGCGCGACGAGGCGGATCAGTTCGATCCCGCTGTAACCCGGCATCACCATGTCGGTGATGAGGCACTCGGGATTGACGGAGGGCAAAGCCGCCAGGGCCATTGCCGGGCTGGTGTAGTCGGCCACTCGTGCTCCCGTATGCGTCTCGAGAAGCACCTTCGTCGAAGTGACGAAGTCGGGCTCGTCGTCCACAAGCATCAGACGCCGGCCTGTCAGGCGAACCTGGGTTTCCGATTCATTCATGGGGAGGTGTTTTTGCGCAACCTTGAGGATCGGAGTAATCGCCCAGGGGGGAAACGAATCGCTTGTTTATTGACGAAATTTTCAGACGAGACTCACCGTGCGGCGTGCTCCACGTCGTCCTCTTTCAGCCCGAGATACCACAAAATACGGGGAACATCGGCCGCATGTGCGCCTTCACCGGGAGCCGGTTGCACCTGATTCATCCGCTCGGGTTCACGATCACGGACCGGCATCTGCGTCGCAGCGGGATGGACTATTGGAAGTCGCTCGACGTGCACCACCATGCTGACTGGGAGCACTTTCTGGCGAGCCCGCAGGGACCGCGCCGCCTCTGGCTGCTCTCGACTCGCGGGGAACGGACCATCTGGGAGGCGGCTTTCGAGGATGGGGACGGCTTTATCTTTGGTCGCGAGTCGGCGGGAGTCCCCGATTGGATGCACGATGAGATGCAGCGGGATGACCGGCGGTTGCGGATACCGCAGTTTCAGCCGGGCTTGCGATCCCTGAACCTTTCGACGAGCGCGGGCATCGTCGTCTACGA
>RFJS01000574.1 GCA_003694825.1 Verrucomicrobiota bacterium
CCCTCCGCCGGCGGCGCGAAAAGCCGCTTGCTTCCCCTCACCGCACCACGCACGTTGAGCGGCTTTTTCTGCCGGCCATGCCGTCGCCGGACGCCTGCCATGAACGAAAACATCCGCAATATCGCCATCATCGCCCACGTCGACCACGGGAAGACCACCCTCGTCGACAAGCTCCTTGCCGAGGGCGGCATCTATCGCGCCAACCAGAAGGTCGAGGAACGCGCCATGGACTCGATGGACCTCGAGAAGGAGAAGGGCATCACGATCAAGGCCAAGAACACCTCCATTCACTGGCAGGACAAGACCATCAACATTGTCGATACCCCGGGCCACGCCGACTTCGGCGGCGAGGTCGAGCGGGCGCTGCGCATGGTCGATGGCGTCATCCTCCTCGTCGACGCCTACGAGGGGCCCCAGGCCCAGACGCGTTTCGTCCTGCGCAAGGCCCTCGCCCACGGCCTGAAGGTGATCATCGTGATCAACAAGATCGACCGCGAAAACGCCCGCCCGCTCGAGATGTACGAGAAAGTGCTCGAGCTGCTGATGGAACTCGATGCCACCGAGGAGCAGTTCGACGCCCCCGTGCTCTATGGCTCCGCCCGCGATGGATACATGGTGCGTGACCTCGAGGACGAACGCCGGGGCATGGCGCCCCTTTTCGAGACGATCCTCGCCCACATTCCGCCGCCCTTCGCCCGCATCAACACCCCCTTCCACATGCTCGTCTCCAATGTGGACTGGAACGACTACGTGGGCCGCATCGCCGTGGGCAAGGTGCTCGGTGGCTCAGCCGAAGTCGGCGACACGGTCTTTGTCATCCGCCACCGGGACGGCCAGCGGATCCGAGCCAAGGTGACAAAGATTTTCGAATACACAGGCCTGAGCACGACGGAGTCGCCGCGCGCCATCGCCGGCAATATCGTCGGCATCTCCGGATTTGAAGATATCGACATCGGCGATACCATCACCGCCGACGAAAACGGCCACGCCCTGCCCTTCACCGAGATCGACCCGCCGACGCTTGAAATGCAGATCCGGGTCAACGACGGCCCGCTCGCCGGCCGCGAGGGCAAATACGTCACCTCACGCCAGATCCGCGACCGCCTCATGCGCGAGACCAAAACCAACGTCTCGATCGAGGTGCACGACTCCGACACCGCCGGCGCCTTCACCGTCCGCGCCCGCGGCGCCATGCAGATCGCCGTGCTCGTGGAAACAATGCGCCGCGAGGGCTACGAACTCCTCGTCTCCCGCCCCGAGGTGATCGAGAAGACCATCGACGGCAAACGCTGCGAGCCCTACGAAACCCTCTGGGTCGAAGTCCCCGACGAGTGCGTCGGCGCCATCATGCAGATCCTCGCCAACCGCAAAGGGCAGGTCACCAACATGCAGAAACTCCAGACGACCACCATGATCGAGGCCACGATCACGACCCGCGGTCTCATCGGGATGGAGTTCGATGTCATCAACGCCACCAGCGGCCGCGGCATCATGAGCCACCTTTTCAAGGAATACGGCCCCTATGCCGGTGAGCTGCTCACCCGCACAACCGGCACGATCGTCGCCACCGAAGCCGGCACCACCACGACCTACGCCCTCGTCGCCATCCAGGAGCGCGGCAAACTCTTCGTCGGCCCCGGCGAGGAAATTTACGAAGGGATGATCCTCGGCGAGAACCCCCGGGCCGAGGACATCATCTGCAATGGGGTTCGCGAGAAAAAGCTGACGAATTTCCGCTCGCAGGGCGAAGGTGTCGCCGAAGGCCTCACCCCGCCCATCCGCCTCTCGCTCGAACGCGCGATCGAGTATATCGCGCCCGATGAGTTCGTCGAGGTGACGCCCGCGAACATCCGGTTGCGCAAGCGCGTTCTCAACAACACGCAGCGCCAGCGTCTCCGCAAAGCGGCCGCCCAGAAATAGCGCGGCCCGCCCGGCCCGGCGCAAGCCGCACTCGCCCTGTCCACCGGAGGATGCGTCCCGCCGGTCCGTCCGAATTGCGTCTGCCCGGCCGGCGCGTCGCCGATGCCCGCCATCCCCGTTCCCGCGGGCACCTGGAAGGAATTTTCAACGAAACGCGCCCTCGCGCGTCACACGGTTTGCGGATCGCAGAGAGTTGGTTCTTTTAACCAGCACCGCCCCGCGCCCCCCTTCTACCCCCCCGCCAGGAAAACC
>RFJS01000116.1 GCA_003694825.1 Verrucomicrobiota bacterium
ATCTTGGCGATGGCGTAGTTGCGCCAGTCGATGGCCACTTCGGCGAAACCGGGTTGGAAGGCGGCGAGAATGACGCCGGCGATGTCGTTCTGTTGCAGGTGGCGCTCGAGGCTGCAGGAGTCGTGTTCATCGACACCGACGCGCAGGTGTTCGAGCGAGTAGCCGAGGCGGCGCCCCTGCTCGAGCGCGCCTTGCCAGATGGCCGTGTAGTAGGCGTTGAGCGAGCCGTCGGATCGGTAGCCGTAGTTGGTGACGAACGCGATCCGGGGCGCCCGGGATTCCGGTGTCGACCGGCTGCGGTAGCGGCTGAGCACGGAGAAGACCGGATCGCGCTTGTAGCCGAGGGTGTCGGCGACGGCGGCGATTTTGCGGCGGGTTTTCTCCGGGATGCTCTTGTGGCCGCGCAGGGCGAGCGAGACGGTGGTGAAGTGATAGCCGCTGGCCTTGGCGACGTCCTTGAGCGTGATGCGTCTGGGTTTCTGAGGGGGGGGGCATGGGTCAGGGTTTGGGGGGGCAAGGGAAAGGAAGGGAGCGGTCCCGCGCAACCCGCATTGTTACTCACTCAATTGATAGCGTAGGGGAAGCGGTTGCGGTTGCCGGGGGCGGCGAAAGTGTGAAGGTTCGCGACGCGACATCCACCCTGCACCCATGGAATCTCCCCCCCCCTGCCTCGAGCGGAGCCGGCAACGAGCTCCGAATCGTCGTCAGATGCTGCTGCCGGATCAGTGCCCTGGCCTGCCTGCTGGTGCTGCCGCGCCTGGCTGGAGAGAACGCCGCGGTCGCGGACCAGCGACCGGAAGCGGAGCCGCTCGCCGTCCCGATCGAAGCGGCCGCGCCTACGCTCTTCAGCGCGGTGCCGCCGGAGGAATCCGGCGTCATCATGGAAAACGGCTACGCCGACCCGAAGATGTGGTGGGCGCGTTACCGGGAGTTTTCACTGGGGGCGATCGGCACGGGAGTCGCGGTGGGCGACTACGATGGAGACGGCCGGCCGGATATCTACGCTGTGAGCAAGACCGAGAGCAACCGGCTCTTCCGCAACCTCGGTGACTGGCGCTTCGAGGACGTCACGGACGCGGCTGGTGTCGGCGGTCCGCTCGATGCATGGAGCCAGGGCGCGGCCTTCGTCGATGTGGACAACGACGGGTGGCTCGACCTCTACGTGTGCCGCTTCGATGCGCCCAATCTGCTCTATCTGAACCAGGGCGACGGCACCTTCCGCGAGGCCGCGGCCGGGAGCGGCATGGCTGTGCGTGACGCCAGCAGCATGGCCGCCTTCGAGGACTACGACCGGGACGGCTGGCTCGATTGCTACCTGCAGACCAACGTCCTCGATGCCGAGACGCGGCCGACCGGCCAGCCCGACCGGCTCTTTCGCAACCTCGGCAGGGGGGCAGACGGCCGATGGCGGGGATTCGAGGAAGTGACCGACGCGGCCGGCATTCGCGGGGCCTCGCAGGGGCATTCGGCCACCTGGTGGGATTACAACGAGGACGGGTGGCCCGACCTCTACGTGGCGAACGACTTCAAGGAGCCGGACATCCTCTACCACAACAACGGCGACGGCACCTTCACCAACGTGCTCAGCTTCGTCGTGCCGCACACGCCGCACTCGTCCATGGGAGCGGACCTCGGCGATGTGGACAACGATGGCCGGATCGACCTGTTCGTCGCCGACATGGCGGCGACCACCCACGAGAAGCACCTTCGCAGCATGGCCAACCTGCGCGAGGGCATGATGGAAAACCACGCCAATCCCGACGCCGCGCCGCAATACATGCAAAATGCCCTGTTTCTGAATACCGGCGCGGGCGTCTGCCTGGAGGTGGCACACCTCGCCGGGCTGGCGGCGACCGACTGGACGTGGGCGCCGCGCTTCGAGGACTACGACAACGACGGGCGCATCGACCTTTTCGTGACCAATGGCATGGTGCGCGAGCTGCACAACACCGACATCGTCGCTCGCATGATGGCGACCGAGAGCATCCCGCAGCGGGTGCGCATGATGCAGGCCTCACCCCGGCTCAACGAGCGCAACCTCGCCTTCCGCAACCTCGGCGACCTGCGCTTCGAGGAGGTCGGGCGGGCCTGGGGCCTCGACCGCCTCGGGGTCAGTTTCGGTGCGGCTACCGGGGACTTCGACGGCGATGGAGACCTCGATCTGGTCCATGCCAACTACAAGGGAAACCTCGCCGTGTATCGCAACAACAGCGCCGGGCGGAACCGGGTCGTCTTCGTACTGCGCGGGACGGCCTCGAACCGCTTCGGCATTGGCGCGACGGTCCGCATCCGCACCGATGCCGGCGTGCAGGTGCGCCGGCTCGTCTCGGCGCGCGGTTATATTTCGACCAGCGAGCCGATCGTCCATTTCGGCCTCGGCGAGGTGGATCTGCTCCGCGAAGTGGAGGTGCTCTGGCCGAGCGGGATCCGGCAGCGCTTTCGGGATCTGCCGGTCAACCGCCGCTATACCGTGAATGAGCCGGCGGCGGCTCCTTCGCTGGAGCGGGACGAGGCTCGGCCGGTGATGCCGGAGCCGCGGGTGGCCGGCGGCCTGTTCGAGGAAATCGGCCGGGTCTCCGGGCTCGATCTGCGCGTGCCCGAGCCGGTTGTCGACGAGTTCGCGCTCCAGCCGCTCCTGCCGATTCGGCACAACCGCATCGGCCCGGCCCTGGCGGCGGGCGATCTCGACGGCGACGGCGGAGCCGACATCGTGCTGGGAGGGACGAGCATGGAGCCGGCGCAGGTGCTCGCCCGGGTGGGCCGGGGCCGGTTTTCCCCCTTTGGCAACCTCGGCCTGGTGGCCGGCTCCACGCGGGTCAATGACGGTCCGCTGCTCGTCATCGATGTCGATGCCGACGGCGAAAGCGATGTGCTGCTCGCCCGGGGCGGCGTCATGGCGCCGGCGGGCGATGCCGCCTATCAACCGCGGTTGCTGCGCAACGGCGGGCTCGCCTTTTTCGAGGCGGCGGAAGCGCAGGCTCTGCCATCGTGGCCCCAGAGCGCCGGTGCGATGGCGGCGGCGGATTTCGATCGCGACGGATGGCTCGATGTCTTTCTCGGGGCGCGCGGGGTGCCGGGGGCCTTTCCGGATACCCCGCGCAGCGCGCTCTGGCGCAACGCGGGCGGACGCTTCGAGGATGTGACGGACGCGGTTGCGCCCGGGCTGGCCGGGTGCGGGATGGTGACCGCGGCGCTGTGGAGCGACGTCGATGACGACGGTTGGATCGACCTCGTCGTGGCGCTCGACTGGGGCGGAGTGCGCTGTTGGCGCAACATCGAGGGGCGCCGTTTCGAGGACTTCACCGCCGAGGCGGGGTTCGACACGGCGGGCGCGGGCTGGTGGCGTTCGCTGGCGGCGGCGGATTTCAACGGCGACGGCCGGCAGGACTACGTCGTGGGCAACGCTGGACTCAACTCCCGTTATCGCGCGAGCCGGGACGGGCCAGCCGTGCTGCTGTATGGACCGATCGGGCCGGGCGGCGGCCGGCGGATCGTGGATACGGTGTGGGTCGATGGAAAGCTCGCTCCGCGGCGCAGCCTCAAGGCCATGGCGGCGGCGGTTCCGGAGGTGCGGCGGCGTTTCCGCCGGGCCGATGACTACGCCCGGGCCACCGTCGAGGCGGTGCTCGGCCCGGACCTCTGGCCGAAAATGCGGCGGCTCGAAGCGACCGAGCTGCGCAGCGGCGTGCTGCTGAGCCGGCCCGAGGGGGTGGCGCGGACCTTCGTGCCGCTTCCCACGCCGGCGCAGGTGGCGCCGGTGCAGGGGATTCAGGCCGGAGACTTCGACGGCGATGGCTTCGCGGATCTTCTGTTGGTGCAAAACGACTACGCTCCGGCGCCGGAGGCCGGGCGGCTCGACGGCGGCGTGGGGGCACTGTTGCGGGGCGATGGCCGGGGCGGCTTCGCGCCCGTGTCTCCGGTGCAGAGCGGTTTCATCGTGCGGGGAGACGCACGGGCGTTGATCCGGGTGGATCTCGACGATGACGGCCGGCCGGATGTCGTCGCCTCGCGCAACAATGGGCGCATGGCCGCGTTTCGCCATGCCGGCCGCCCGGGAGCACGCTTTCTGGAGGTCCGTCTGCGGGGAGGCCGGGGCAACCCGGAGGCCGTCGGGGCCCGGCTGACCCTGGAGCTGGCGGATGGATCGCGCCGGACGAGCGAGGTGCGGGCGGGCGACGGCAGCATGGGGCAGTCTGCGCCGGCTCAGTTCTTTGGATACAGCGAGGCGAATCCTCCGCAGCGACTGACCGTGCGCTGGCCGGACGGCCGGGAGAGCGCGGTGGGCGGAGAGCGGCTTGCCGCAGGCAGCGTGACGGTGTCTATTCCGCGATGACGATGAAAAACAAGGATCGTTCGAAAACCGGGCTGGCGGTGGCGCTGGTGGTGTCGGTGTCGCTCAATCTGGCGTTGGTGCTCACGCGCCTGGCCCCGGCGAAAGTGCCGGAGCGCGGCGAGGCGCCCGCTCCGTCGAGCGGGCAGGCCGCGGTGCCGCCGGCGCTGGAACCCTACGCGGCGATGGGCTCCTACATGGCGGAGAACAACCGGATCGCCGATCTCGGGTGGACGCGGCCGCAGTTCGACGCGTTCATGCAGGGGATGCGGGCGAGCTACGAGAAGCGGCCTTTCGCGTTCGACGAGCGGGCGCGCGAGCTGCGCGACCGGATGAGCGCGAAGGTGCAGGCGATGATCGACGCGGAGACGCCGGATCCGGTGGAGGCGTATTTTCAAACGCTGCGGGAGACGGAGGGGGTGAAGCCGACGCCGAGCGGGTTGCACTACCGGATCACGCTCGAGGGCGATCGGGAGACGCCGGGGCCGGAGGATACGGTGGTGATCAGCTACACGGCGCGGCTGCCGGACGGCACGTCGCTGGCTTCACTGAGCCGGCCGCGGGTGCGGGTGCGTGTCGCGGATCTGCTGCCCGGTCTGGCGGAAGGGGTGCAGTTGCTCCGCGGCGGCGGGAAGGCGCTGGTCTATGTGCCGCCGGCGCTGAGCTATGGCGATGGCACCTGGCCCGAGGAGGTGCCGCGCGGGGCGCCGATTGTGTTTTTCCTCGAGTTGCATGAGGTCGTCCGCCCGCAGTGAGCGCGGCGGGTGACGGGTAGTGTCCGGAAAATTCAGCAAAAAGGCGGGCCATGGCCGATGGTTTGGTGAGTAAACCAAAACCACCTCAACCAAAGGAGAAACCATGACCCG
>RFJS01000117.1 GCA_003694825.1 Verrucomicrobiota bacterium
CCGGGCTGATCGGGACCATGCAGCAGGGCGATGAGAGTCTCGTTGGGCAACGACATTGGGCCCGCAGAAAAACCGTCACCGCTTGCGATGTCACGTGCGATATCGCGCCGGGGCCGCCGCGCCCCGCCTGACGGACGCCCGCGCCGGCGAAAGCAGGCCGGATCGCACCTCACCCGCTCCGGCGCCGCTCAGCGCGCGTCCCGGGGACCGGGCAGTGTGGCGCGGGCGGCGCCTGAATGACGCGCGCCTAGAGCGACTGCGACTCCACGCGGTCCCCGCGCTCCGGCAGTTCACCGTCGACGAGCTTGCAATAGGAAACCTTTTCCCGGACTCGCGTCACCTCGAGCGTCGCGGTGGTCTCGCCCTCGAAACGGTCGAGCACCTCTCCCGTATCGGGATCGCGGAGCACCTCGCCCTCATCCCGCACGAGGAAAACCGCCCCCTCGGTCACACCACGGTCGGAACCGAGATTGATCACGATTTGATCGCCCTTCACGAGGACCACGGCTCCTTCCACCGCGTAGTCCTCCATGCTCTCGGCGATAAACTTCACGGCCTGGTTGATGCAGTCCTGCGCCGCCTCGCCGAGCGGGGTCTTGGCGAAGGCGCCCAGGCTGCCGCCCAAGCCATCCTTATAGCCGGAGATGCGCACCGAGGTGCGGCCGGCTTCGCCGCGCACCCGCTTGCTCGCGACGACTTCACCGGTCGTCGTATCCACAAGCTTGACCACCACGACGATGGACGCCTTCGCCGTGGACCCGCCGATCCGGAAGCCGCGGATGTTGATCCCGGCGCCTTCTCCCGAGGTCGATTCCGACGCCTCCGTAATGTCACCAGTCGCCAGATACCGCGCGCTGAGCAACTCCCCCGTCTGGGCCACCTTCGCACCCTCGGCCGCGCGCCCGCTGGCCTGCAGATCCTGCTCCGCCATCACCGAACCGAGATCCCCGCGCTCCACGATCACGAAACGTCCCGTCTCATAAAGGGCCGACTCGAGCATGGCCCCGAGGTTTGTCCCCAGCTCCCACTACGATTGAAAACCGGCCCGATTGGCGAAATCCGTCACGCCGATTGTGTGCTTGATGCCCTTATACTCCGGCATCCGGTCGTCGCCGGCATCGTCCGCGGTGTCGGTCTTCGTGGTCTTTTTCAACATCTTGTCAAAGATGGCATAGCTGTCGTGGCAAACAGCGCCGAAGAGCGCGACCGACAGAGCCAAACCCGGGATAACTCGTCTCATCGTCATATACATTTCAATACATACTGAAGCAATCGAGGCAGAAACAAACACGGACAACCGCCACGGCCGGCGCCCCTCTCTCCGTTTTCTCCGTCTTGCGCCCGGCACCGGAACCTGTCACGGCGCCCCTCGCGCAAACCAGCGAAATCCGGCAAAAGAAAAGACCACATCCGATTCGCAGCAGAAACCCGACTTATTACGCCGATCAGACAGCCAGCGCCCCGCCGGGAGGTCAAACCTCGATTCCGCTTCGCCGTGGCCAGGCCCGGCGCCCTCGACATCCCGGGCGGCATCAACCGCCCCCGTCCGCAGCCGCCGGCCGGGAAAATGAATCGACCGCGTCCGCGCGGCCCGCTTCGCTGTCCGTCACCATGCCCTCCGGGAAGCAGTTCACCTTCATCTACGGTCCCGACGACTACCTCGTCGATCGGCTGGCCCGCGAACGCTTCGCGAAGGCCTCGGAAGGTCTCGACGACTTCTCCTGCGACACGATCAACGGCTCGGCCGCCAACGTCGGCGAGGTCGAGGCCATCGTGAAGCAATTCCGCGACGCCGTTCAGACCATGGGACTGTTCGGCGGCCGCCGCGCCGTCTGGCTCAAGGATGTCAACTTCCTGGCCGACACCGTCACCGGCCGCGCCGAGAGCACCTTGAAACTCGTCGAGGATCTCCGGGAGATCCTCGAAGCCATCAACCCCGCCGAAGTCTCCGTCATCCTCTCTGCCTCCCCGGTCGATCGGCGCCGCAGCTTCCCCAAATGGTGCGAGAAACACGCCGAAACCATTCGCATCGGCGACGGCGGCCGAGGCGCCCCGGGCATCGACTGGAAGGCTCTCGCCGACGAAGAATGCCGCCGCTGGGACGTCCAGCTCGCTCCCGACGCCCTCGAGCTGCTCGTCGCCAAGACCAACGGCAACGCGCGGCTCTTCATTGGCGAAATCCAGAAACTCGCCACCTACCTCGACGAGCCCGGCGGCACCATCACCGAGGCCCTCGTCGACCAGCTTGTCCCCGTCTTCGGCGAAGGCGATTTCTTCGAAGCGACCGAAGCTTTCTTCGCCGGCGACCTCGGCTGGACCCTCGACGCGCTCCACCGCCATTTCTTCGCCGGGCACGACGCCCGTCCGGTGCTCGCCTCCCTGCAGAATCGCAATCGGCTCCTCATTCAGCTGCGGGCCCTGCTCACCGACAAACAGATCCGGCTCGGTCCCCGCGGCGTCGACAAGGCCTCCTTCGAGCGCGCGAGCCTCGCCTGCCGGGATCTCTTCGGCTCGGCCTTCACCGAGAAAAGCGGGTTCAACGTCTTCACGCAAAACCCCTGGTACCTCGGCAAGGTCGCGGGGGACCCGGAAAAGCTTCCGCCGCTCAAGCGCCTCATCGACAACCAGCTCGAATTCGTCCGCACATTCGAGAAACTCCTCGGCACCAGCGACAAAACCGAGCAGGAGGAGACCCTCCGCGCCATGGCCGTGCGTTGCCTCGCCGGCACCTGACCGCCCGGCCCCGTCCCTCCGCACAATCCTCCGACCACATGCGCGTCCTCGCCGTCCAATACGACATCGCCTGGGAATCCCGCGACGCCAACATCGCCGCCGTCGAGGCCATGGTCACCGCCGCCGCCCCGCCGGCGGGCTCCCTCATCATCCTGCCGGAAATGGGCTACACGGGCTTCAGCATGCAGCCGGCCCGCGTCGCCGACAGCGAAGCCCGCGAAACCGAAAACGCCCTCTGCGCCCTCGCCCGCCGCCATGCCAGCTGGGTGCTCGGCGGCCTCGTCCAGCGGGCCGAAGACGGACGCGGGCGCAACAACGCCCTGCTCGCCGGACCGGATGGCACCGCTCTCGCCACCTACACCAAGATCCATCCCTTCAGCCACACCGGCGAACATCGTCGCTACGTCGCCGGCGAGGAAGTCGTCGTCGCCCCAGCCGGGCCCTTCCAACTGGCCCCCTTCATCTGCTACGACCTCCGCTTCCCCGAAATCTTCCGCACCGCCGTCCGCCGCGGGGCAGACCTCATGGTCGTCATCGCCAACTGGCCCGAGGCTCGCTTCGCCCACTGGGAAGTCCTGCTGCGGGCCCGTGCCATCGAAAACCAGGCCTGGGTCATCGGCGTCAACCGCTGCGGCGCCGATCCCCGCTTCACCTACCCCGGCGTGAGCCTCATCATCGCGCCCGACGGCGCAACCGTCGCCCGCGCCGGCGACGGCGCCGAAGTCCTCGCCGCGGACATCGCCATCGAACCGCTCCGCCAATGGCGCGAGGCCTTCCCGGTCCTGCGCGATCTGCGCGAACGCTGGACGCGCGGCTGACCTCCCAGCGCGGCATTGCCCTCGGCCCGCCGACCCATTTTCACTTCCCAGCATGAACCGAACCGCAACCCTCCTTCGCCTCAGTGCCCTGGCGGTGCTCATCCTCGCCGCCCGACCACTCGCGTGGGCCGGTCTCAAGGGCGAGTTCACCCCGGAGGAAGAGCGCATCATCCGTGAAAAGTGGCCCGAAGCCATCGAATTGCCCTCCGGCATTCGCTACATCATCCTGCGTGAGGGTGACGGCCCCGTCCCGCGCCACCGGCAGCGCTGCCGCGTCCTCTACAAGGGCTCCTTCCTCGATGGCACGCAGTTCGACGCCAGGACCGACCCGCAGGACCCCTTCGTCTTCACCGTCGGTGCCCGCCGGGTGATTGAAGGCTGGGACATCGCCCTCATGCAGATGCGCGTGGGCGAAAAGCGCCTTCTCATCATCCCCTACGCGCTCGCCTATGGCCTGCGCGGTCGCCCGCCGGACATCCCGCCGCGGACGCCTCTCGTCTTCGAAGTCGAACTCCTCGGCATCGAATAGCGCCGGCCATCGCACCGCCGCCCGGCTTCCCGTTCGCGGGAGCACCGCGGCGTTGTTTACAGCTTCTCCGCCTTCTGCTACCCGTCCCTGCCGACCGGGACATGCGGTCGCTGCCCGCCGCCAATCCTTCGCACCACGCCAGCCATCACCGCAACATCCGCAGTCCATTCCCGTCGATCGAGGTCCGTGACGAGTCCGACCCGCAACGCTCTGCTCATCAGCGCCGCCTTCACCGGCGCCATCCTCCTCGCCACGCTCTTCACCGACTATCTCATCGATCACTGGATCAGCGAGCCCGCCGTCGCCCAGCGGTGGCAGACGGTCAAAACCCTCGCGGTCGCCACCGTCGGTGGCCTCACCGCCTTCCTCGTCGCCCGTCACGTCCTTCGCGCCCGCGAGCGCATGGTCTCCGCCATCGCCGCCGATCGCACCCGCGAATCCGAACTCGGCACCGGCGTCACCGAATACGCCATCTACCTGCTCGACCCCGAGGGCCTCATCACCTCATGGAACCTCGGCGCCACCCGCATCACCGGCTGGCAGGCCGCGGAAATCCTCGGCAAACCCTTCCGCACCCTCTTTCCGCAGAGCGACGTCAGCCTCCGCGAACCCGAGCGCATCCTCAAAACCGCCGCCGCCGAAGGGCGCTTCTCCGGTGACCGCCGCCTCGTGCGACGCGACGGCGAAACCCTCTGGGCCAACACCACCATCACCCTCCTGCGCCACCCCGACGGCTCCATCCGCGGCTATGCCTGCGTCAGCCGCGACGTCACCGCTCAGCGCAAAGCCGCCGCTGCGCTCGCCGACAGCGAACGCCTCTTCCGCGTCTTCTTCGCCCAGGCCGCCGTCGGCATCGCCCAGTTCTCGCCCTCGGGCCGGATCCTTCGCGTCAACCGGTGTTTCTGCGACATCGTCGGCCGCTCCGAAGAGATCCTCCGGCGCTCGCGCATCAGTGGCATCACGCACCGCGAAAACATCGAAAGCGACACCGAGATGATGCGCCGCTGCCTCGAGCAGGGCCTCGACCGCTACGAACGCGAGACGCGCTTCATGCGCCCCGACGGGCGCGTCGTCTGGGTCACCCTCTCGATGTCCCTCGTGCGCGACAACACCCACCGGCCGGCCTATTTCATCGCCGTCGTCGCCGACATCACCGCGCGCAAAGAAGCCGAAGCCGCTGTCGAGGAAAGCCGCAACCGTCTCGCCGGCATCGTCGAAACCACCCGCGACGCCATCATCACCACCGACGCCAGCCTGCGCATCGTCCGCACCAACCCCGCCGCGCGCGAGATGTTCCGGCGGCGCGATGAAGAGTGGCTCGGGCACTCTCTCTTCACCCTCTTCCCGCCCGAACATCGCAAGCAGATCCAGGAATTCATGGGCTCGTCCGAACGCACCCTCCAGCTCGGCGGCATCCGTGGCATCACCGCGCTGCGCGCCGGCGGCGAGCCCTTCCCCGTGGAAGGCTCCATCCTTCGCATCGAATCCGGAGCCAGCCCCTTCTTCACCGCCATCCTGCGCGACAATACCGAACGACGCCGCTACGAAGCCGCCATCGCCGAATCCGGACACCGCCTCCAGGTCGCCGTCGAGGCCGCCCACCTCGGCTTCTGGGACCTCGATCTCGACACCCTCAAGCTCTACGTCTCCGAAGAACTCAAGCGCCTCATCGGCCTCAAAACCCGCGCCGACACCCTCGACCCCCGCACCAGCCTGCGCCTCATCCACCCCGAAGACCGCTCCCGCATCGACCAGATTCGCGAACACATCTTCGACCCTGAAAAAGGCAGTGCCGCCCTCGAACTGCGCGTGCGCCACGCCGACGGCACCTACCGCGACCTCTCCATCCATGGCGTCCTCCTCCGCGACGATGCCGGCAACCCCACCCGCATCCTCGGCACCGTCCTCGAAATGACCCCCATCCGCGAGGCCGAGCGCAAAGTCCGCCACCTCTCCGCCCGCATCCTCAGCCTCCAGGATGCCGAACGCCGCCGCATCGCCCGCGAACTGCACGACACCACCGCCCAGAACCTTGCCGCCCTCAACATCAACCTCGGCCGCCTCCGCCGTGCCCTCGAACGCGAGCGCTCCGGGCAAATCGCTCTGGTCGACGACAGCGTCGCCCTCGCCGACATGAGCGTGCAGCAGATCCGCACCATGTCCTACCTGCTGCACCCGCCCCTGCTCGAAGATTTCGGCCTCGAACGCGCCGCGCGCGACTACATCAACGGCTTCGCCGAACGAAGCGGCATCCCCACCGACCTCGAGATCCGCGGCTCCGTCGGCCGCCTGCCGGACGAAGTCGAACTCGCCCTCTTCCGCGTCCTGCAGGAAAGCCTCGCCAACGTCGTCCGCCACTCCGGCTGCACCCGGGCCGAAGTCCGTCTCGGTCGCGATGACGACCTCGTCTACCTCGAAGTCTCCGACAACGGCCACGGCATCGATCCGGAAACCCTCAAGCGCCTGCGCGAACAGGCCCCGCTCGGCGTCGGCGTCTCCGGCATGACCGAACGGCTCGCCCAGATCGGCGGACGCCTCGAGATCAACTCCGACCAGAACGGCACCACCGTGCGCGCCACCGTCGCCGTCGAACCGGATGAACTCCACACCGACAGCCCCCCATCCACCACCGACGCCCTCTCCTGAGCTTCGGCCCACCGCCGCACCTCTCCCGCCGTCGCCCGCCACTGCGCCGCCCGCACCCGTCCAGCTTTCCCCCCCGCCACAAGTCGGAGCTTGCCCCTCGCCGCCGGGCCGCGTGCAGTGGACACTTCGCCCTGCTCATGAAAAAAACCCGCATCCTCATCGTCGATGACCACGAACTCGTCCTCCGTGGGCTGAAGTCGACCATCGAGGAGCATCCCGACTGGGAAGTCTGCGGCGAAGCGGGCACGGGCCGCGAGGCACTCGAAGTCGCCCGGGAGACCCGGCCCGACATCATCGTCCTCGACTTCGCCATGCCCGACCTCAACGGCCTCGAGGCCGCGCGCAAAATTCGTGCCGAACTCCCGGATACAGAGATCCTCATGCTCACCATGCATGAGACCGAAAGCCTCGTGCGCGAAGCACTCGCCGCCGGCGTGCGCAGCTTCATCCTCAAATCCGACGCCGGCCGCCTGCTCGCCGACGCCATCGAATCACTGATCCAGGGCCGGCCCTTTTTCACCGGCCGCGTCTCCCAGCTCATCCTCCACGGCTACCTCAACCCCACCGACCCGGCGGAGTCACTCAACAGCTCCCCCACCCGGCTCAGCCCCCGCGAGCGCGAAGTCGTCCAGCTCATCGCTGAAGGCAAGAGCACCAAGGAGGTGGCGACGCGTCTGGGCATCAGCCCGAAAACCGCCGAGACCCACCGCACCAACATCATGCGCAAGCTCAACCTCCACTCCGTCACCGAGCTCGTGCGCTTCGCCATCCGCAACAAGATCGTCGAGCCCTGAGCCTCGCCTCCCTTCCATTGCCCGTCGGCGGCATCAGGGAAAACCCTTAAGGTCTCCCGCCGCATAATTTACGCGCTTCGCCGGATAGAAAAACCGACTCTGTTACGCTATCGTAACAGCGATGAATCCGGAGAGCATGCCGTCTGGTCATTGCCAGGCATCCCGGCGAAACCTTCGCCTCGTGCTCGCGGACGATTCCCCGGTCGCCCGAGCGGCGATCGGCAGTTATTTGAAAAACCATCCGCGCATCTCGTCCGTAGTCACTTGTCACGACGGGCAGGAGATCGTCGCCGCCGTCCTGCAACACGCCGCAGACGCCGCTCTTATCGACGTGGCGATGCCCGGCCTCGATGGACTCGAAGCCGCCCGCATCATCCGCTCCTGCATGCCCAACACCGCCGTGCTCATGACCTCGGTCGACGAATCCCTCGAGACGAGGCGCAAGTGTGCCGAGTATGGTGCCGACGCCTTCGTGCCGAAATCGCGCTTCACCGAACAGTTCGACCAGGCCCTGCAGTCCGCGCTTCGCGCCGCGGGAGCCCACCCCCGCTACCGCGAGTCCGAACTGCGGCGAAATCCCAATTTCCAGGACACCACCGTGCTGGCTGCCGCTGGCTGCGTGGCGATCCGTTGACTTCCTGGCGGGGCGGTAAATAAGCAGCAAGAAACGCTCGCGAAGCCCGCTCTCCTCTTCGCGAAACCCGTCCGCCGCCTCGCCAGGTCTCTTTCCTCGAAAGGGTGACCTTCCACACCGAAGGTCGCCTTTTTCGTTTTCAACTCCCACCGGGCGCATCGCCGCCTGCCGTCCCGCACCCCGGCGCCGCAGCGCGGCCATCCTCTCACCCGCGCATAATCCGCCGTCCCGGCAGCTTCGGTGCATGACGCCGCCGGCGGCGTCCACCGACAGCCTCGAGGCTCTCGAGCTCCTCGCGCAGCTTGCAAAACGCCCGGAAACGATCCGCCGCGAGCGCGCCAGCCTGCACCGCCGCCCTCACCGCACACCCGGGCTCCGCCTCGTGGCGGCAATCGCGAAACCGGCAGCTCCGCGCCAACTCCACGATCTCCGGAAACACCGCCAGCAGCCCCTCGCGGGCCGATCGCCACAACTGCAACTCCCGCATCCCCGGCGTATCGATCAGCAAGCCCCCGTTCGGCAGCAACAACAGCTCCCGACGCGTCGTCGTGTGCCGGCCCTTGCCATCCTCCGTGCGTGTCGCCGCGGTCGCCTGACGTTCCTCACCGAGAAGGCGATTGGCCAGCGTCGATTTTCCCACGCCGGACGAACCGAGCAGCGCCACCGTCGATCCCGGCCTCAAATAGGGTGCCAATGCCTCGATCCCCTCGCCCCGAAGCGCGCTCACCCAGCACACCGGCACCGCCTCGCCCGCCAGGGCGCGAACGCGCGCCTCCCGCTCCTGTCGATCGCGGCACAAATCCGTCTTGTTGAGCACAATCACCGGCCGGGCGCCGCTGGCCTCGACCAACGCCAGATACCGCTCCATCCGCCGCGGACTGAAATCCGCATCCAATCCGCTCACGAGAAAGACAAAGTCGATATTCGCCGCCACCACCTGTTCCTCCTCCCGCTCGCCCGCGGCCCGGCGCGAAAACCGCGTGCGCCTCGGCAACACCGCGTGAATATCCACCCGGGCGCGATCGCCCCGGCGCCAACCCGCCACGACCCAATCCCCCACGGCGGGCAACTCCGAACGCGGCCCCCGTTTCAACAGCCGTCCCACCACCTCACCGACCAGCTCTCCCTCTTCCGAAAAAAGCACATACGCGTGCTTGTGCTCCGCCGCCACCCGTGCCGGGAACCGGCCCTCCCGCGCCAGCGCGGCAAAGGCCTTCTCGAACTCCGGATTCCAACCGAGGGTGGTCAACTCCACGTCAGCGCGAGTGACACCGCCCGCAGGCCATGTCAAGCCGCGCCACTGGATTGCGCCCGACACGCCCGGTCCCCACTCTTCTGCCCATGCACCGCTCCACCGCCAAACCCGACCCGAACGAACCGGTCTACATGGGCCTGCCCGATGCCGCCGTGCTCAAGCCGCGGCTCATCGTCGCCGCCATCCTCACCGTGCCGATCCTCGTTCTCGCGATGGGGCCGATGGTGGGGCTGCCCATCCGCGACTGGGTCCCCGCGCACCTCGCCGGCTGGCTGCAGGCGGCCCTCGCCACGCCCGTCTTTTTCTGGTGCGGCCGTTTCTTCATCCGCCGGTTCGTTCATTCGCTGCGCACGCGGGACTTCAACATGTTCACGCTCACGGTGCTCGGCACCGGCGCCGCCTACCTCTACAGCCTCTTCGTGCTCCTCGCCCCCGGGCTCGTGCCCGAGGCCGCCCTTCACGGCGGCGAACCTCCCCTCTACTTTGAGGCGACGGCAGTCATCACCACCATCGTTCTGCTCGGCCAGATCCTCGAGCAACGCGCCCACGCCCGCACCGGCGACGCCATCCGCAAGCTCCTCGATCTCACCCCGCCCACCGCCACCCGGCTCAACGACGGGCGCGAGGAAACCGTCCCGGTCGATCAACTGCGACCGGGAGACCGCCTGCGCGTGCGTCCCGGCGAACGCATTCCCGTCGATGGCGAACTGCTCGAAGGAGCCAGCACGGTCGACGAATCCATGCTCACCGGCGAACCGCTGCCGGTGGAAAAGTCGCCCGGCGATCCCCTCGTCGGCGGCACCCTCAACTGCACCGGCGCCTTCGTCATGCTGGCCCGGCGCACCGGCGCGGACACCGTCCTCGCCCGCATCGTCCAGCTCGTTCAGGAAGCCCAGGACAGCGAGCCTCCGATCCAGCGCCTCGTCGACCGTGTATCCGACTTTTTCGTCCCTGCCGTCCTTGGCGTCTCCGCGCTCACCTTCGCCCTCTGGATGCTCCTCGCTCCCGAGGCCGGCCTGAGCATGGCCCTCTCCAACGCGGTCGCCGTGCTGATCATCGCCTGCCCCTGCGCCCTGGGCCTCGCCACCCCGGTCTCCATCGTCACCGGGGTCGGCCGCGGCGCCACCGAGGGCATCCTCGTCAAACACGCCGAGACGCTCGAACGTCTCAACCACATCGATACGATCCTCTTCGACAAGACCGGCACACTCACCGAAGGCCGCCCCGTCGTCGCCGCCGTCCATGCCGAAGCCGGAATCGACGAAAACGATCTCCTCGCGCTCGCCGCCTCCCTCGAGCATCAGAGCGAACATCCCCTGGGCCGGGCTGTCGTCGCCGAGGCTCGCCGGCGCGGGCTCGAACTGCGCCAACCCTCCGCCTTTCAGACCGTCACCGGCGGCGGCGTTCTCGGCGAGATCGACGGCCGCCACCTCGTCATCGGCAACCCCCGCCTCATCGAACAACAGGGTATCGAAATACCCGAGACAATCCGTGAGACATTGGAAGCCTGGCGCACCGAGAGCCAGACGGGGATCATCCTCGCCGTGGACCGGCGGGTGGCCGGCGCCCTCGCCTTCAGTGACCGCCTCAAGCCGCAAACCCCCGCGGCCGTGGCCGAGCTGCACCGCCTCGGCATGCGGCTGATCATGGTCACCGGAGACCACGCGGCCACCGCCGGGAAACTCGCCCGCGAATTGGGCATCGACGAAGTGCACGCCGACGTCCTTCCCGATGACAAACAACGCCTCGTGCGCGAGCTGCGCGGCAGCGGCCGCAAGGTGGCCTTCGCCGGGGACGGCATCAACGACGCGCCCGCTCTCGCCGCCGCCGACGTCGGCATCGCCATGGGCAACGGTACCGACATCGCCGTCGAGAGTGCCGGCATCGTCCTCGTGAAGGGCGATCTCACCGCGTTGGTCCGCGCCATTCATCTCGGGCGCGCCGTGATCCGCAACATTCGGCAAAACCTCTTCTTCGCCTTCATCTACAACGGCCTCGGCATCCCCATCGCGGCCGGCCTGTTTTATCCGATTTTCGGGTGGCTGCTCAGTCCGGTCATTGCCGGCATCGCGATGAGCCTCAGCTCCCTCTCGGTCGTCAGCAACGCACTGCGCCTGCGGCGCGTGCGCCTCTGAGAAGCGGCCCGACGATGGGAGCCAAAGTCGTCAATCCTCGGCCGCCACCGGGTGATCGCCCGCCGCAAAGGCGACTTTCAACAGGTCCACAAAACGATTCTCGGCGTGGCTGTGATAGCGGTGCCGATGGCGCACAACCACGATCTCACGCTTCGGGTGCAACCCGGCGATCTCGCGCACCACCACCCCGGTATCCCGCTGGCGGATCGCCATGCGCGGGATGATCGCGATCCCCACGCCCGCCGCCACCAGCGCCTTCATCGTCTGCACCTGGGAACACTGCCCGCCGATCTCCAGCTCGATCTCGTGCTCCCCCAGCAGCCGCTTCGTCTGCAGCGCGAGGCTGCTCGATTCGCCCAGAAAAATGAGCTTCTCCCCCGCCAGCCGTTCGGGCGGGATCCGCCCGATCCGGGCCAGCGGATGCTTTGTCGGTACGGCCAGCAACAAGTCCTCCGAGAAGAGTTCTTCGACGACAAACTCCTCTCTCTCCGGCGGCAGCGACATCAACAGCAGATCCAGCTTTCCCGCGGCCAGCTCCTCCACCAGGTGCGAGCGAAAATCCTCGTGCACCTCGACCCGCACCTCCGGCAGCGCGCTGTGCAGACGCTCGAAGATCGTCGGCAGCAGATAGGGCCCGATCGACGGCAGCACGCCCAGCCGCAGCAGCCCCCGCGCCCCGGTGTCACGCACTTCGCGCACCGCGTCCTCGACCTCGAACAGGATCCGTCGCGCCCGTGCCAGGAGGCGGCGTCCACTCTCAGTCAGCTCCACTCTCCGCCCCAGGCGGTCAAACAGCGGGCTCCCCAGCTCCCCTTCAAGCTTGATGATCTGCTGGCTCAACGATGGCTGCGAGACGAAGCACCGACGGGCCGCCTCCGTGAACGACCCGGTCTCGGCCACCGCGACAAAATACCTGAGCTGATGCATTTCCATAGGCAAGACC